>DATEOM010000411.1:0-4814 GCA_035274105.1 Microbacterium sp. | reverse complement strand
CACGAACTTCAGCGGCGACCAGGTGTTCTTCGGGTTCGGCATGATCCTCGGCGCGATCATCAACTTCCTGGCCGTCGCGGTCGTGGTGTACTTCGTGTTCGTCTACCCGATGAACCACATCAAGGAACGCGCGGCGGCACGGGCGGGCGTCAGCCCCGCAGACGAAGAGCCGAAGCTGCCCACCGAGCAGGAGCTGCTCGTTCAGATCCGCGACCTGCTCGACAAGCAGGGCAACCAGCCTCAGGCGCCCGCTCGTTCCTGAGCCGCGTCAGTAGTGCGGCGGAACATCGCGCCGCAGGCGCTCATCGTTCGGACCGGATGAATCGGATGCCGCGTTCCCCTGGCCTTCGCGGCCGGCCGGGGGCGCGGCATCCGTCGTCTTCTCGTCGGCCGGAATCGGCTCGGCCGTGGTTCCGGGCGCGGGCGTCAGCTTGGCGCGCCGGGAGCCCTTGACCCGCTCGATCCGCTGCCGGTCACTCGACGACATCGATGGGCTGGGTCTCGTTGTCGACCCGGGGCGCGTCGGGCGGCACGCCCAGCATCGCGGCGATGCGCTGCGCGACGTCGGCCGGGTCGCGGTAGAGGTCGAACGAGTGCACGCGCACATAGTGCCAGCCCAGGCGCCGCAGCACCTGGGGGCGCAGCCGCAGCGACTCGCGCAGCGATTCGCCGATCGTCTCGGGGTCGCTCTCGACCACCACCGCCTTGCCGCCGTACTGCGCGACCAGGGGCAGGAGTCCGCGGTAGTGCACGTCCACGGAGAGTCCCGCGCGGCGCAGTTCGCGGGCCAGCGCGCGCGTGAGCGGGTCGGCGAGGTCTTCGAGCCGCGCTTCGCGCGAGCGGGCGGCGATGCCGCCGAGGATCGACATGAGCGTCGCGGCACCGTACTCGAGGCGACCGTCGTCGAAGGCCGACGGACGGATCGACGACACGATCACCATCGACCGCCGTGCGCGGGTCATGCCCACCGTGAGCAGCCGCTCGCCGTCGGGCGACGACAGGTCGCCGAAGTCGCTGAGCACGCGTCCGTGCTTGGTGAGGCCGAAACCGAGCGAGAAGATCACGCGGTCGCGGCTCTCGGCCACCGATTCTTCCAGCGTGAGCACCGCGAACGGCTCGGCGGTGTCGCGCGAGACGAAGTCGGCGACGTCGGAGCGCCCGGCGAAGGCGGCCTCGACCGCGGCGCGGACGCGTTCGGCGTGCCGCACGCTCGCGGTGACGACCATCAGGGACTCACTGCCGCGGTTGACGGCGTGCTCCACGACGAGCGTGACGACGCGGGCCACCTCCGAATCGGGGCTCTCGACGGCCCCGGTGACCGGGTCGGGCGTGCCGTGGCCACCCTCGACATAGTCGACCGCGAGGCTGCCGCGCCCCAGGTACGACCCCGCCCACGGGAGCGACACGAGTTCACCGCCGTAGAACGCGTCGTTCACGAGCGCGGCGAGGTCTTCACCGCCCGCCCGGTAGCTGCGGGTGAGCGTCTCGACGGGCAGCAGCTCGGCGAGGCGCTCGAACACGCTCGTGCCGTCGAACGGAACCTCGTCGTCGTCGGCGTCGGCGGGTGCGCCGTTGCCGTCGATCGAGGGCGGTGGCACGGCGGCCGACATCGCGGACCCCGCCGAGACGCGGAACGGCGTCGGCTTCTGCGTCACCGGGTCGCCGAAGACGACCACCTGCCCCGCCCGGCGGAGCGACGGCGATGCTTCGGCGAGGCACAGGGCGGCAGCATCCGCCACCACCACGACGTCGAACGCGACGGCTTCGGGGATGCGGGGAACCTCGTAGGGCGACGCCAGCCACACCGGCGCCACCGTGCGCGCGAGGGTGGGCGCGACCGCGGCCAGCTCGGCGGGGGTGATCGCACCGCGCTTCAGCGCCTGCTTGAGTCCGTCGGCCTCGGAGCGATGGTCGACGATCCCGATGCGCCACTGCGTCGCGAGATGGGCGGCGAGGAGGGGACCGGATGCTGCGGCATGGGCTTCGTCGACGAGCCGGAAGTCGCGCTCCAGCCGGTCGACGACGGCGGTGTTCGCGCCGAGCACGGCGCGGTCGGTGCGCAGCAGCAGCTCGAGGGCGGACTGCCACCAGGCGTACTCGAGCTCTGCCGCCACCTCGTCTTCGGGCACGTGGCGCACCGACAGCTCGAGCAGCAGCGGCTCGAGTCCCAGCGCGGCGAGCTCGGAGCGCAACGTCGCACGCTCCTTCAGGTTGTCGAACACGTCGGAGTCCGCGGCGAGGCCCGCGAGCGTGCGCACCAGGTGCTTCACCGGCAGCGTGGCGAGCCGATCGGCGCCGGTACGGCCGAGCACGGCGTCGACCTCGCCGAGTTCGGCCTCGACGCGCTGCCAGGCCACCTGCACGTCGCCGAGCCCCAGGGGGACCTCGGGCGTGACGCCCGTGTCGACGTAGCGCTGCCACTCGGTGCGCTGCTGCTGGATGCGCACGAGCGCCTCGTACATGTCGGGCACGTGGACGCCGGGGCGCAGGTACTCGCGCGACAGGCGGCGCAGGCGCCGCCGGTTCGCGCCGGTCATGTCGGGCGCGTCGCGCCGCGGCGCGTGGGCCTGGATGAGCTCGGCGAGCGGCCGCTCGAAGACCGTGAGGCTGAACTTGTCGAGCGAGTCGCGGATGCCCCGCAGGAGGCGCAGATAGACCCCGAGCTCGGCGACGGTCTGGAACGGCCGCATGCGCGTCTGCGCGATGAGCTCGTAGCCGCGCTCCAGGAGGGTGGGCACGTCGCTGCGGTGGAGCTTGCCGGCGAGCGCGTGCGCCCCGCGGGCCTCCTCCACCGTCGCGAAAGTCACGCCGTACCACGGCGAGTCGTCGGGGCCGAAACGGAACTCGCCCAGGCGCGCGGCGGCGGAGAGCTTCGCGGCGGCATCGTGCCGCGTGCCGGCGAGGCTCGCGAGCGCGGCGGCGTCGAAGCGCGCCTCCGTCGACGGTGCGACTCCCCGCTCGGCGAGTTCGGCGAGTTCGCGGAGGATGTCGAGCACCGACACCCCGAAATCGGGATGCTTCGCGGTGACGGCGGACCGGTAGTCCCGGAGGACGCCCCGCAGCCGCACCAGCGCATCGTCGATGTCGGAGACCTTGGGCGCCTCGGCCTTCTCGTTGCGGCCGATCGCCCGGATGAGGTCGCGCTGCAGGCGGTCGGGCGACACCGCGAGGCCGGGGAGCCCGATCCCCGCGAGCCGGTGCCGCACGCCGTCGAGCGTCGAGCGGCGCGCGCTCACCACCAGCACGCTCTTCCCGTCGCGCACGAGCGCACCCACCGCGTTGATGACGGTCTGCGTGCCACCGGTTCCGGGCAGGGTGTGGATGACGAGGGACTGGCCGTCGGCGATGCGCGCGAGCACCCGCTCCTGCTCGGAGTCGGCGTCCAGCAGCAGCATGTCGGCGGCCGGGGCACGCTCATCGGGGCTGGTCGGCACCGGTCCGTCGCGGCGGATCGTGAGCGACTCGCGGTCGGCGACGTGCCCGGCGAGCGCGTTGAGCACGCGGTGGTCGAGATCCGCGGCGTCCAGCGCCATGTCGCCGCCGACGTCGGCGAAGGTCGACACCAGCAGCCGCGGCTTCACGGCGTAGCTGTCGATCGACGCGGTCAGCGCGCGGATGTGGTCGATCACGGGCTGCGGCTTGAAGACGCCGCCCTCGTACGCCAGAGCGGCCAGGCCGCCGGCGTCGATCATGATGCCGAAGTGCGTGCGCATCGCGCGGATCAGTTCGGGGTTGACCACGAACGTGCCGTGCAGCTTCAGCTCGAAGTCGCCGTGGTGGCGCCGGATCGCGAGGGGGCGGAGCAGCACCGGCGCGCTCCACGTGATCCCGGCGACGCGCCAGTTCGCGAGGCCGACCGCGAGCCGCACCGTGTCGAGCCCGCGGGTCGTGCGCAGCTCCTGATCCTTCGCGGTGATGCTCTGAGCGGCGAGACGGGCGTTGCGCAGAGCGACCTCGTCGCGGAACAGGTTCGACAGCAGCGTCGAGCGCCCGGTGATGAACTGCGGCAGGCTTCCGGGGTGCGCCTTCGTGATCTCGATCGCGGCGTCCTGGCCGTCCACGAAGTGCAGGAGAGTCGACCTGCCGCCGAGGGCGGCGGACTGCAGCCGGAGCCGGTCGCGCTCGGTCTCGGCGACGTGCACGACCGTGACGTCGGGTTCGGCGAGACCGAGATCACCCGGGGTCACGTCGTACCCGCGCTCGGCGTCTCCTGTGCCCAACACGGCGCTGCGTTCTGCTCGCCACACACGTGCCACCCTAAAGGCGACGTGTGTCCGGCTCTTGCAATGGACCTGAGTTTCGCGGTATTGAACGGCGCCTCCTGCGCGGCGGGCTGCGCCCCCTCCTCCCCCGCCGGCATCCTGAGCGCACTCTTCACAGATCGCATCGGCGACCGGCAGCGGCGTCTGCAGCCCGCGCCAGGATGGTCGCATGACCCCCGAGGATCCGCCCCGCTACCGCGTCCACCCGTCGCCCATCGGCGACATCCTGATCGTCACGACCGCCGACGGCATCGTGACCCTGCACCCCTTCGACGGCCCCCTGCACACCGAGATCGAGCGCGTCGCGCTGCGGCTGCGCGCGCTTGACAGATCTTCACGCGTGGCCACTTGAATTGGATGGATGTGCTTCGGGATGCGCGCAGCTGGTTCGCCACGAAGTTTCGTTGGGTGTTACGTCCCGCGCCCGGGCCACGCTGGCCGGCGCTGACTCCGGCCGCGCGCGGCGTCGAGCGCATGGTGCACCTGCTCGACAGCGCGCTGCCGATTCCGGGCACGAAGATTCGCGTCGGGCTCGATCCCTTGCTCGGTCTG
>DATEOM010000410.1:0-6046 GCA_035274105.1 Microbacterium sp. | reverse complement strand
TCGATCGCCGGGTCCCACTGCAGCGTGTACTTCAGCACGATCCGCGGCCGGCGCGCGACCTGGTTCAGCAGCGTGTGGATGAGGATGAACGAGTCGCCCGGGCCACCGTGCCGGCTTGCGACGACGAGCGGAACCCCGGGTGCGAACAGCGCGTCGAAGGCGGCTCGGTCAGGGACCGCAGCATCCCGATTCCGTCTGCGACTGGGCAACCGCACCAGATCGTCCGCGTCATCGCGGCCCGTGGTGGAGATGGTGAGGCGCAGCACGCCGCCGAAGATCCAGAACAGCGCGCGCAGCGCCCAGCCGCCGAGCGCGTAGTGGGCGGTCACGAAGCCCGGCCGGCGCAGGGCGAAACCGAAACCCGATGCTATCCAGAGTGCGAAGAGAGCGATCACGAGCATCGCGTCCCACAGCAGGTACACGGTCACGAGCCACAGCACACGCGGCAGCCGGAACCTTCCGGGCACGAGCGACGTGAGCGCGAGCGCGACGATCAGCCACAGCGGGGTGAGCGCCAGCATGACGAGCGCCGCGACGATGACGAGCGGGGCGAGAAGGATGCGGCGCACCCAGGTGGGCGGCATCCGCATCAGGTCTCCGCCTCCTCGTCGGCGCGGGGCGTTTCGTCTCGCGGCGCTCGCTCGACGACCGGGCGGTTGCTCGCGGCGCCCAAGCCGCGGTCCGCGAGGAACGCGGTGCTGGCCTCGTAGGCGGCGTCGATGCGGCGGCGGACGGTGTCCATGCGGCGGTATGACATGAGCGAGTCGTCGCCGTCCAGCCCGCCGCCGCTGGGCAGCACGTGCAGGGCGACGCCCTCGGGGAGGGTCGCGACGTCGCGGGCGTAGCGGTGCCGGCGGGCGATCTCGAAGGCCACGCGGGCGGTATCGACCGCCGACTTCGGGGCGACCAGCGGAGTCTCGATGCGACCGACCTGCAGCACGTACACCGTCGTCGCGCCGACCTCGACGGCCTGCTCGATCGGGATCGAGTTGACGATCCCGCCGTCGATGAAGTGCTCGTCGCCGATGCGGGTGGGCGGCAGCAGGCCCGGCACCGAGGCCGACGCGAGGATCGCCTCGATGAGCGGCCCCGACTCGAACACGTGCTCGGCCGCGCGCTCGATGCTCGCCGCGACGACCCGCAGCCGCACGGCGAGGTCCTCGAACGTGGTGTCCGCGCCGAGCGCGCGCTCGAGCAGGTGCTGCAGCGGCGCGGGCGAGTTGAGGTGCGTCTTGGTCTTCACGAGCCGCGTGAACTGCGCGAACAGCGAGTCGCCGTACACCGCGTTCGCCTCGGGCGAGGTCCAGGCGTCGAGCAGGCGCTCGACCACCGCGGGTGTCGGGTCGCTGGCGACGAGGGCGCCGTTGATCGCGCCGATCGACGTGCCCACCACGACATCGGGACGGATGCCGGACTCCAGCAGCGCCCGCAGCATCCCGATCTCGACGGCGCCGCGCACCCCGCCGCCGCCGAGAACGAAGGCCACCGTCATGCCCACACCCTATTGCGGCGGGGTTCACGTCCGCGGCGCCCCCCACAGACTTCGCAGAATCGCGCCGAGTCCGCACCGGAACCGCCGGAACGTGCGATCTTCGCGCGATTCTGCGAAGTCTGTGAGGGACGTCTCAGCGGGTGAGGCTGTCGACGTAGTCCTGGTTGTCGGCGATCCACTCCGCCACGACCGGGCCGTAGTCGTCGCCGTCGTAGGCGCCGAACATGGCGTCCTCGAGCGAGTACAGCAGCTCGTTGTCCATGCGGAACTCCTCGAGCCAGGCCGAGATCTCCGGGAATTCCCCCGCGAACCCGCGAGACGCCACCGTGTGGATGCCCTCCGCATCGCCGAGCAGCCCGTCGGGATCCTCGAGGTCCTTGAGCGGGAACGCGTTGTAGGCCCAGTGCGGCCGCCAGAGGGTGACGGCGACATCGCGTCCGGCATCCGTCGCTGCCTGCAGCTCGGTGAGCATCGCGGGCGTCGACGACGTCACGAACTCCATGCCCTCGAGGCCGTACCCCGGGATCACGTCGTTCTGCGTCACGGTCACGAGTCCCGAACCGGCCTCGATCCCGACCAGCCGGTTGCCGAACACGTCGGCGTTCGCGGCGAGCTCGGTGAGCGAGTCGATGGGGGCGTCCTCGTTCACCGCGATGGTGAGCTTGGCCTCGTCGTTCCAGGCGCCGAGGTCGACGAGGTCGTCGCCGTAGGTCTCCATGTAGTCGGCGTGCGTGAGCGGCAGCCAGGTGTCGAGCGTCAGGTCGTAGTCGCCCTTCGCGATGCCCGTGTACGCGGCCGCGGGGTCGGCGTATTCGAGGTCGACGGTGTAGCCCTCCTCCTCGAGCACCGCCTTCCACAGCTCGGACGCGGCGATGCCCTCGTCCCAGCCGTTGAACACGGCGATCGTGAGATGGCCCTTGTCGGTGCTGCCCACGCCCGTCTGCACGAGCGCGCCGTTCACGAGCAGGGCGGCGGTTCCGGCCAGCGCGAGTCCGGCCGCGATGATGCGTCGCTTGGTCATGTCGGTTCCTCCTGTCAGGCCGGGACGGGCTCGGGTCGCTCCGCGGGAGCGCCGGGAATGGATGCTGCGTCCTCGGCCTTCGCCGACGGTGTGGCGGTCGCGTGCGCCGGGGCGGCAGCATCCGTGTCCCCGCTGTTGACAGTGGTGGCGCGAGGCTTGCGCGTGCGCGGCTGCGAGAAGCCCGACGTGACGCGGTCGAGGATCATGGCGAGGATGACCACCGAGAGGCCCGCCTCGACGCCGAGTCCGATGTCGATGCGGCTGAGGCTCTGCACGACCTGGCCGCCGAGTCCGCCGGCGCCGACCATGCCGGCGATGACGACCATCGACAGGCTCAGCATGATCACCTGGTTGACGCCGGCCATGATGCTCGGCAGGGCGAGCGGCAGCTGGATCTGGCGGAGGATGCGTCCCGGCGAGGCGCCGAAGGCGTGGCCGGCCTCGACGATCTCGGGGTCGACGCCGCGGATGCCGAGCTCGGTGAGGCGCACGCCGGGTGCGAGCGCGAACGCGATGGTCGCGACCATGCCGGGCACCGGGCCGACGCCGAAGATGAGCATCGCGGGGATGAGGTAGACGAAGGCGGGCATCGTCTGCAGGAAGTCGAGCACCGGACGCAGCACCGACGAGACGCGATCGCTGCGCGCAGCCCAGATGCCGAGCGGCACGGCGATGGCGATCGCCACGACGGCGGCGAGGATCACGAGGGCGAGCGAGTCCATGGCGTTCGACCACTGGCCCACGGCGACGATCACGAGAAGGCCGAGCGCGCTGCCGACGGCGAGCACGAGGCCCTTCGACCAGTAGGCGAAGGCGGCGATCACGAGGATCACGGCCCAGAACGGCGGCGTCGACAGCGAGGCGTCGAGCCAGTCGTACAGGCCGCGGAAGATCACGGCGACCACGTCGAAGAAGCCGCCGAGCGCGTCGATCACCCAGCGGACGCCGGTCTCGACGACGTCGCCCAGCGGGAGGCGGAACAGGTCGTTCATCGCAGGGCTCCTTCCGCGGCGGTTGCGGGTTCGTGGGCGCCGACCTCCGTGGGCGGGGCGGCCCGGCCGGCCCCGACCGAGGCGGCGGTGCCGGGCTGGCCGACGACCTCGATCGTCTGCGTCATGACGCTGGCGGGCACCGTGGCGGGCACGTCGATGATCGGGTTCTCGCGGGTCACGGGCGGCACGTCGCCGAGGGCGGCGAGCAGCGTCACCCGCGGGATCGTGCCGACGAGGCGTCCGGCGTCGTCGATGACGGCGACGGGCACCGGGCTCTCGACCGCGCGCTCGACGACGTCGGCGAGCGGGTCGTCGACGTGGACCGCGGGACGGCTGTTCCGCACCAGCGAGCGCAGGTCGGTGCGGCCGTCCTTGACGGCGCGGATCACGGCGCGGTCGGTGACCGAGCCGAGGAACCGGCGGTTCTCGATGACCGACACCGAGCCGACCTGCAGGTCGCGCATGACGCGGAGGGCGCCGCGCACGCCCGCGCTCACCGGCGTGGTCGCGACGGGCGGGGCCATGACGGAGCCGGCGGTGAGCACGCGGGCGCGGTCGACGTCCTGCACGAACTGCGCGACGTAATCGTTCGCGGGATCGGTGAGGATCTCTTCGGGCGTGCCGTTCTGCACGATGCGCCCGTCGCGCATCACGGCGATGCGGTCGCCGAGGAACATCGCCTCGTTGAGGTCGTGCGTGATGAAGACGATCGTGCGGCCGAGCTCGCGCTGCAGGTCGACGAGCTGCTCCTGCATCTCGCGGCGGATGAGCGGGTCGAGCGCCGAGAAGGCCTCGTCCATGAGCAGGATGTCGGTGCCCGACGTGAGCGCGCGGGCGAGACCGACGCGCTGGCGCATGCCGCCCGAGAGCTCGTCGGGCATCGCGTCGGCGCGGTCGGCGAGCCCGACCTTCGCGAGGATCTCGCGGGCGCGGGCGCGACGCTCGTCACGGCCGACGCCCTGGATCTCGAGGGCGTACGCGGCGTTGTCGAGCACGGTGAGGTGCGGCAGCAGGGCGAAGTGCTGGAACACCATGGAGATGGAACGCTGACGGATGCCGCGCAGCGCCTTGGCAGACGCCTTGGTGACGCTCTGCCCCTGGACCAGCACGTCGCCGGCGGTGGGCGGGAGCAGTCCGTTGAGCATGCGCAGCACGGTGGACTTGCCGGATCCGGAGAGCCCCATGATCACGAAGATCTCACCGGGCTGCACGGTGAAGCTCGCGTCGATGACGGCCGCCGAGCCGGCGTCGGCGACGTCAGCGCGGGTGGCCCCGGCACGCAGTCGCTTGACGGCGTCCTTGGGATTGCGTCCGAAGACCTTGAAGAGATTCCTCGCCTCGATGGCAGGCGGAACGGTCACTGTGCACCTCGGCAGTCCCGGTGCAGGGACTGCAGCGGTCGCGCCCGGGTGGCGGCCGTTCCCGCAGCGGATGTCGGATCCGCGCCGCGGCCGCCGACCATACGCTCACCGGTCTGACGCTCAGGCGTCACCGGAGACCGCGGACTGGTCGGTGGGCCCCGTGAAGGGCCTCATCCACCGTTTCATGCGGCCGCATAGGTGCCAAATTCGACACCCCTCGGCCGTTTCGCTACCCGCGCACGCGCGATATCACGACGCAGCGGCGTCGGGGCCGATCGTCGCCGCTCGCCCAGACAGGGGATTCTCGCCGAGACCGGGGGCGAGGTCCTCGGTCTCGGCGGAAACGCCCTGCTTCGGCGGGACAGGCCGTGGTTCGGCGGCGAGGGCGCCGCACGAGCGGGGTTGACGATGACCGAGTTCCATGGTTACTTAGTCAAGTAGGTAACCGACCAAGCGGAGTTGATGTGATCGAAGAAGGCCGGGCGCTGTTCCTCCAGATCGCCGAGAGCGTGGAGGACGCGATCATCGACGGCAGCCTCGCCGAAGAGGCGCAGGCGCCGTCGACGAACGAGCTCGCCGCCTTCTACCGGATCAACCCCGCCACCGCCGCGAAGGGAGTCGCGATGCTGACCGACAAGGGCGTGCTGTACAAGCGGCGCGGCATCGGCATGTTCGTGGCGCCCGGTGCCCGCGAGCTCCTGATGAACGAGCGCCGCACCGCCTTCGCCGACCGCTTCGTCGAGCCGCTGCTCGCCGAAGCCCGCAAGCTCGGGCTCGGGCCCGACGATCTGGAACTGCTCATCCGCGACCGCGCTGCGGCGCAGGCCGCCACCACCACGGAAGGGAACGCACGATGACGACCGGGACGCACGTCATCGAGGTGAAGAATCTCACCAAGCGCTACCGCGACGTCGTCGCGGTGGACGATGTGAGCTTCACCATCGAGAAGGACACCATCTACGGCCTGCTGGGCCGAAACGGCGCCGGCAAGACGACGGTCATGTCGATCCTGACGGCGCAGAACTTCGCCACGTCGGGTGACGTCCGCGTGTTCGGCATGCAGCCGTACGAGAACGCCAAGGTGCTCTCGCGCATGTGCTTCGTGCGCGAGAGCCAGAAGTACCCGGACGACGCGCTGGCCAAGCACGCGTTCGCCACGGCGAAGCTGTTCTTCCCGAAC
>DATEOM010000409.1:0-2470 GCA_035274105.1 Microbacterium sp. | reverse complement strand
AACAGCGACCGACCGCCGATCTCGACCGTCCGCGACTGGCCGCGCTTCAGCGCTTCGAGTGCGGCGTCGACGAGCGCGGCGTCGTGAGCAACATCGCCGAGTGAACCGTCAAGGCGACCGTCGGCATGGACGATGAGCTTCGGCTCGGGCGGGGCACCCTCGCCGGGCTCGTGGGGTCCCGCGTCGACGGGCGGCGAGTCGGCCGGAAGCGGTGTCACGACCGCGGCACCCAGACCGCCTGCACCCAGTGATTCGGTCGCGGCCTTGACGGCCGCCTCCGGCACGCCCGGCTCGACGAGCACGTCGATCGTACCGCCGCAGGCGAGACCCACGTCCCACGCTTGCTCATCGCTGATGCCGTAGCGGATCACACGCGCGTTGCCGGTCGTCCAGGCGTGCTCGATCTGTTCGGCAGCAGCGCCTTCGACGCACCCGCCGCTGACGGATCCCGCGATCCGCCCGTCGCTCGCGTGAAGCAGGACAGCACCCTCGGGGCGCGGCGCCGAGCCAAACGTGCGGATGACGACCGCGCGTCCCGCGTCGATGCCTTCGTCCTGCCAGGTGGAGAGCGTGTCGAGCAATTCCTTCATCGGATCGGCCTCGCGGTGGTCGGGTCCGTGGGCGTGCCGCCCACGACGGTCGGGGGTGTGACGGTAGCCAGGTCGCTGAAGAGTGGGACGGCAGCGTGGGCCGCGGCCTCGGCGCCCTGACGCGTGTCGGCAGACCGGACGCCACCGAGGATCTCACCGAGCCGTTCGAGCGATGCGACCGTGCCGGCCGGCAGGAAGTCGTCGATGTACGGGTACGCGGCACGCATCCCGCCGGCGAGCGGCTGGTAACCGGGCGTGCCGGCAAGCGGGTTGAGCCAGACCAGTCGGTGGCAGTTGCGGCGGAGGCGTGCCGTTTCGGAGGCGACGAGCGCCGGATCGCCTCGATCCCAGCCATCGGACACGACGATGACGACGCCGCTGGACCGGAGCGAGCGCCGGGCCCACGTCTGGTTGAACGTCCGGAAGCTCTCGCCGATCCGCGTCCCACCGGCCCAGTCGTTCACCGCTTCGCTGACCCGCGCGAGCGCGCGGTCGCGGTCCTTGTCGCGCAGGAGGCGTGTCACCCGTGTCAATCGGGTGCCAAAGACGAACGACTCGGCGCGCACCGCACTCGACGCGGAGAGGGCCTGGATGAACCGCAGCAGGAGCCGGGAGTGGCGCTCCATCGAACCAGAGATGTCGCAGATCACCACGAGCGAACGGGGTTCACGAACAGGCCGCCGCCAGACCCACGACATGAGCTGTCCGCCGGTTCCCAGATTGCGTCGGAACATGGCCCGCGGGGCCAGCCGCGCGCCGTGTGAGTGGAGCTCGTAGCGACGGGTCCGGCGCTGCTCCAGCCTCGGCACGAGCTCGTCCACCAGCCGCTCCGCGTCACGCAATTCCGCCGGCGTCATCCGGTCGAACTCGCGGTGTTTGAGCATCTCGCCACGCGAGTAGGCGTCCGGCGCGACGACGATGCCCTCGATGTCCTCGCCGCTCTCGTCCTCATCCCCGTCGGCGGGAATGGGGACACCCCATTCGTCGGGGCGTGCGGCGACCTTGTCGTCACCGGAACTCGGCGCTGCCTCCCCTGGAGTATCGCCCTCGGACTCGTTCCCGTCGGGATGGCGCAGCGGCGGGGCCTGGAAGTCGCCCTGGCGCCGGCCCCGCGCACGCCACCAGCGATCGAACACGATGTCATACGTTTCGCGGTCATCCCGTCGACGGACGAAGACCGCCTCGCCCGCGGCACGTACCTGCTCGCGCGAACCCATGTCGACGAGCGGGAGCGCCCGCGCGTAGTCGACGGCAGCGCCGAGGTCGATCGCCAGCCCGGCGGCGCGCAACGCCCGCCCGAACCCCACGGCCTCGTTGAGCAGACGCCGGCCATCGATCTCCGGGCCCCACGGGGCCTTCACGATGGATGGATCGTCGCCAGCCTGCATGGGATGACTCTGCCACGAACGCCCGATGCCGTCACCGACGCCGGCACGACCTAGCCTGTCGACGCCAGCTCCTGCGACCCCGACGGCCTGGACTGCTCCACGGAGACCGCACCGCGACTCCCGAGCGGGCCCGGCGCGGGCGAGTGCATCACGCTGAAGCCCGACGTGTTCGACAGGACGTCGACGGCACCGTCCCGACAATGGATCTCGAGTGCGCCATTGCCGACGCGCAGGTTGTGGAGCGTGATCTCGGGCAGCCAGTCGGGCAACGCCGGGTTGACGTAGAGCTTCGGCTCGCCCGCCTCGAACGTGGCGTGGATCCCGCACAGGATGGCCACGAGCCGGAAGATCGCCCCGGCCGCCCACGCCTGCGGTACGTTCGCGCCGAGATACGGTGCCGGGAAGCTCGCCGGCACGCGCGGCATGCCGGAGAACAGCTCTGGCAGCCGCGTGCCGGCGAACTGCTCCGCAGCGTCGAAGAGCGCCTTGGCG
>DATEOM010000408.1:0-7523 GCA_035274105.1 Microbacterium sp. | reverse complement strand
GCGACCCCGATCCGGCTGCGCTTCGTGCGATGGAGCAGCGTCGCCCCGGTCGTCGCGGCGATGTGGGCGACGGGCTCGAACGGGTGCTTCAGCGGCTCCATCACGCGTTCGTCGGGGTGCACGTCCGGCAGCGGCTCGTTTGCGACGATCTCGGAGAGCACCGTGACGTCGAGCGCGCCGCTGATCGCCGTCACGCGGTATTCGATCGCGGCGATCGCGCGCTGTGTGAGCGAGACCAGCCGGGTCGACTCGACCCGCACCGTATCGCCGGACGGGGACGTCCAGGTGACTTCGCGCCGAAGAGTGCCGGCCCGGAAGTCGAGGTGCTGCTCATGGGAGCCGAGCCGCCCCTCGCGGATGTCGAACGGCTCGTCGCCGACCACGAGCCGGATGACCTTGCCGTCCGGGGCGTTGATCACCGTCTCGCCGTGCTCGGGGTAGCCGTAGCCGTCCTCGGCGTACGGCATCGGGTGGTGCTCGAAGAGCCCGTTGAGGTACGTGCCGGGCGTCTCGCACGGGTCGCCCTCGTCGAGGGTGCCCCGCCAGCCGATGTGCCCGTTCGACAGCGAGAACACGGATTCGCGGCGAGCCTGACGCGACGGCTCCCAGCCGCTCCAGCCGATCCCCCAGGGTGAGACGTCGAAGGGCGAGATCTCAGGCATGCCGCCATTGTGCGGGCAGGGGATGATCCCCGCGAAGGTCTTGCGATCCGGGCGACGCCCCGGTAACGGGCGCGGGAGGCCGGCGCGCTCCGACCGGCCGCACGGCGCTGACGCGCCCGCGGCGCGTGCACAGAATCGGAGCTTCTGCCCGACACTCCGGGTCCGCAGCGTCTGCTACCCGCATGTCCTGGGAACTTTCCGATTCTGTGCACCACGCCGGGGGCGCGGCATCCGTCGCACCCGCGCGCGCTGAGACGAGAGGGCAGGTCCCCGCACACCGTGGTGTGCGGAAACCTGCCCTCTCGCGATTCCGGCGGGACCGGGGACGGATGCTGCGCCCCGGCGCGGGGGTCAGGCGAGCTGCTTCTCGTCCAGCACGTAGCCCGTCTCGCCGTGCTCGGCGAGGTCGACGCCCGCGACCTCGTCCTCGTTCTTGACGCGGAAGCCGAGGGTCTTCTCGATCGCGAAGCCGATCACGAGCGTGAGGATCAGCGAGTAGCCCAGCACCGCGAAGGCCGCGATCGCCTGCACGAGGAGCTGCGTGCCGTCGCCGCCCATGAAGAGGCCGGTGCCGGACGCGAAGAAGCCCAGGTAGAGGGTGCCGATGAGGCCGCCGACGAGGTGGATGCCCACCACGTCGAGCGAGTCGTCGAAGCCCCACTTGTACTTGAGCTCGATGGCCAGGGCGCACAGCGCACCGGCGACGAGTCCGAGCACGATCGCCCAGATCGGGGTGAGCGCGGCACACGCCGGGGTGATCGCCACGAGACCGGCGACCGCGCCGGAGGCCGCGCCGACCGAGGTGGGCTTGCCGTCCTTGAGCTTCTCGACGACGAGCCAGGCGAGCAGGGCCGCGGCGGTCGCGGCGATCGTGTTGACGTAGACGAGGGCTGCGGTGCCGTCGGCGGCGAGCTCCGAGCCGCCGTTGAAGCCGAACCAGCCGAACCACAGCAGACCCGCGCCGAGGAGGACGTACGGCGGGTTGTGGGGGACGTGCACGCCCTTCTTGAATCCGACGCGCTTGCCGAGCACGAGGGCCAGGGCGAGCGCCGCCGCACCGGCGTTGATGTGCACCGCGGTGCCACCGGCGAAGTCGATGACGCCGACGCCGAAGACCTCCTGCAGGCCGTAGGTGATCCACCCGCCGTAGGCGAACGTGCCCTCATCGGTGAGGCCGAAGTTGAAGACCCAGCTGGCGACCGGGAAGTAGACCACCGTCGCCCACACGCCGGCGAACAGCATCCATGATCCGAACTTCGCGCGGTCGGCGATCGCGCCCGAGATCAGGGCGACCGTGATGATCGCGAAGGTGGCCTGGAAGGCGACGAACGCCATGGGCGGGTAGGCCGCGCCCTCGGGCACCTCGATGAGGCTCTCGAGCCCGATGGCCGACCAGTCGATCGCCCACGGTGCGACGAGTCCGTCGGAGCCGGGGAAGGCGATCGCGTAGCCGTAGACCACCCACAGGACGCCGATGAGCCCGGCGGCGCCGAAGGTCATCATCATCATGCTGATGACGCTCTTCGCCTTGACGAGGCCTCCATAGAAGAAGGCCAGACCGGGTGCCATCAGCAGCACGAGTGCCGCCGATAGCAGGATGAAGGTGGTGTTTCCCTGGTCCATGACGCAAGCCTCTCTGCAGGCCTTCTGAGAGGGACCGCCGGGTTGCGGTGCGCCTCCGATCTGCGCCTGCCAGCAGATCACTGCCGTGCAACCCATTTTCTTCAGGCGCAACTCGGTGACGGTTTCTGTCGTGTGAACGTTGCGTGACAAGGCGCGGGCATGGTTTTACGTGCCCGAAACAGGGGTGACACCTGTAGGGTGAGGGTGGGTTGCTACTGTCAATCAACACGCTTCACCAACAGTCAACCCGACCTCAGGAGATCCGTCATGACACTTCCCGCCTTCGCCGGGGGCGACGTCGTCACCTTCCCCAGCGCACCGCAGTCGCTGCGCGAGCGCGCCCTTGCGGACGGCGTCCGCTTCATCCTCGCGGTGTTCGTCGACCTCAACGGCAAGCCGTGCGCGAAGCTCGTCCCCGTCTCGGCCGCCGACGAGCTGCAGGCGGGTGAGCTCGGCTTCGCGGGCTTCGCCGCCGGATTGATCGGCCAGCGCCCCCACGACGCCGACCTCATCGCCGTCCCCGACCTCGACTCCTACGCGCCCATCCCGTTCGTGCGCGAGGGCCTCGCGATCGTGCACTGCGACCCCTACGTCGACGGCGAGCCCTGGCCGTACGCCCCGCGCGTGATCCTCAAGCGCGCGCTCGCGCGCCTCGCCGAGCGGGGCCTGTCGGCGAAGGTGGGCGCCGAGGTCGAGTACTTCCTCGTCGACCGCGCCGACGACGGCACGCTGACGGCGGCAGACAGCAAGGACGAGGGGCTGCGCTCCTGCTACGACGCCCGCGGCGTGACGCGTATGTACGACCACCTCGCGGCGGTCAGCGACGCGATGAACGCGCTCGGCTGGGGCAACTACGCCAACGACCACGAGGACGCCCCGGGCCAGTTCGAGCAGAACTTCAAATACGACGAAGCGCTCGTCACGGCCGACCGGGTCATCACGCTGCGCTACCTCATCGGCATGCTCGCCGAGCAGCGCGGCATGACGGCGACATTCATGCCGAAGCCCTTCAGCGACCGGGCCGGCAACGGCCTGCACTTCCACCTGTCGCTGTGGAACGAGGATGACGCAGCGGTGTTCCCCGACACGTCCGATGAGCGCGGGCTCGGCCTGTCGGAGGTCGCCTACTCGTTCGTCGCGGGCATGCTCGACCACGCTCCGGGTCTGCAGCTCTTCCTCGCGCCGAGCGTCAACTCCTACAAGCGCCGCGGCGCGACGACGAGCGCGTCTGGCGCGACCTGGTCGCCCAAGCACGCGACCTACGGCGGCAACGACCGCACGCACTTCATCCGCGTGCCCGACGCGAACCGCATCGAGCTGCGCGCGGCCGACGGGTCGGCGAACCCCTATCTCGCCCTCGCGGCGGTGGTGCACGCCGGCCTCGACGGCATCGAGCGCGCGGCCGACCCGGGCGCCCCGTGCGGACCCGGCGAGTTCCGCGAGACCTCGGCCGTGCTCCCCCGCACGCTGCTGCACGCCGTGCAGTCGCTCCGCGACGACGCCGTGCTGCGCGAGGCCCTCGACGACGGCCGCCACGGTGTCGGCGAGTACTTCGCCGACGCCAAGGAGGACGAGTTCCTCGGCTGGCACAACACCGTCACCGAGTGGGAGCTCGACCGCTACCTCACGGCGTACTGAGCGCCGCGGCATCCGTCTTCCGAACGAAAGGAACCCCCATGTGCGGAATCGCTGCACTGCAGATTCGCAACCCCGCGCTGCGCGGCGAGCTCGGCGGCCTCATGCACGGCATGCTGTGCGAGATCGTCGAGCGCGGCCCCGACTCGGCCGGTCTCGCCCTCTACGGCTCGGATCGGCTGACTCCGCAGGGGTCGTCGGCCATCACCGTGATCACGGATGCCGACCCCGCCGCTCTCGCGGCGGACCTGCGCGCGAGCCTGCCGGACGCAGCAGAGCCGACGGTGGTCGCGTACGCCGAATCGGTGCTCGTGAACGCCGAGGTCGAAGCATCCGTTCTCGAGACCGCGGTGCGTGCCGCGCTTCCCGGGGCGAGCATCATCGGCCGCGGCTCGAACGTCGCCGTGCTGAAGGGCGTCGGTCACCCGGTCGAGCTCGCCGACGTCTACGGACTCACCGAGATCAGCGGCACGCAGGCGCTGTCGCACACCCGCATGGCGACCGAGTCCGCCGTGACCGCGGTCGGAGCGCACCCGTTCACCGTCGCCGAGGATCTCTGCCTCGTGCACAACGGCTCGTTCAGCAACCACGCGTCCATCCGCCGGTGGCTGCGCGCCGAGGGCGTCGAGTTCGACAGCGAGAACGACTCCGAGGTCGCCGCCCGCTTCATCGCGTGGCGCATGGGCCATGGCGACGACCTCGAGACCGCTCTCAAGGCGCTGCAGGGCGTGTTCGACGGGTTCTACACGCTCGTCGTCACGACCGCCGACAGCATGGCGGTCGTCCGCGACCCGATCGCCTGCAAGCCGGCGATCATCGCCGAGACCGACGACTGGATCGCCATGGCGTCGGAGTACCGCGCCCTCGCGGGGCTTCCCGGCATCGAGGACGCCCGCATCTTCGAGCCGTCTCCCGGCGTCGTCTACACCTGGGCGCTCGCGCCCGTCCTGGAAGGAGCAGCCCGATGACCCTCATCGACACCGCCGCACCCGCGGCCACGACGATCGACCTCGCCGACTCGAGCGTCCGCGAGCTCAACCAGCTGCTGCATGACGCCGCCGACGGCGCCTCGTTCGTCGTCGAGTCCCCCGTCGGCAGCCACAACATCGCGGTCGGCATCACCGCCGACATCGACGTCACCGTCGAGGGCAACGTCGGCTACTACTTCGCCGGCATGCACCAGACGGGCACGGCCACCGTGCACGGGAGCGCCGGCGTCGGGCTCGCCGAGAACATCATGTCGGGCGTCGTGCACGTGACCGGCGACGCCTCGCAGTCGACCGGCGCCACCGGCCACGGCGGTCTGGTGGTCGTCGACGGCAACACCGGCGCCCGCTGCGGCATCTCGATGAAGGGCGTCGACATCGTCGTGGGAGGCAGCATCGGCCACGCGTCGGCCTTCATGGCGCAGGCCGGTCGCCTCGTCGTCTGCGGCGACGCCGGCGAGGCCCTCGGCGACTCGATCTACGAGGCGCGCATCTACGTGCGCGGCCAGGTCGCGTCCCTCGGCGCCGACTGCGTCGAGAAGGAGATGCGGCCCGAGCACCTCGCCGAGCTCGCCGAGCTGCTCGAGCGCGCCGGGCGCACCGAGCAGCCGTCGGAGTTCCGGCGGTACGGCTCGGCACGCAACCTCTACCACTTCAAGGTCGACAACGCCGGCGCGTACTGACTCGCCGCCCCCGCCCAGATCCACCCAGGAGCCTCACCATGACCACCGATCTCGCCGCGCTCGGCCTGCGCGAATCCGCCACCTTCGACCGCGCCACCATCGCCGACATCCAGCGCGCCGCCGACACCGGCATCTACGACATCCGCGGCTGGGGCGCGAAGCGCGCGCTCCCCCACTTCGACGACCTGCTGTTCCTCGGGGCGAGCATGTCGCGGTACCCGCTCGAGGGCTACCGCGAGAAGTGCGCCACCGACGTCACGCTCGGGGCGCGCAACGCGCTCGAGCCGATCCACCTCGACATCCCCGTGACGATCGCGGGCATGAGCTTCGGCGCGCTGTCGGCCAACGCCAAGGAGGCCCTCGGCCGTGGCGCGAGCGAGGCCGGCACCTCGACCACGACCGGCGACGGCGGCATGACTCCCGAGGAGCGCGGCCAGTCGAAGACGCTCGTCTACCAGTACCTGCCGTCGCGCTACGGCATGAATCCCGACGACCTGCGCAAGGCCGACGCGATCGAGATCGTGCTCGGCCAGGGCGCGAAGCCCGGCGGCGGCGGCATGCTGCTCGGCCAGAAGATCACCGAGCGCGTCGCCGGCATGCGCACGCTGCCGGTCGGCATCGACCAGCGCTCGGCGAGCCGCCACCCCGACTGGACCGGACCCGACGACCTCACCATCAAGATCGCCGAGATCCGCGAGATCACCGATTGGCGCAAGCCCATCTACGTGAAGATCGGCGCCTCGCGGCCGTACTACGACACCGCCCTCGCGGTGAAGGCCGGCGCCGACGTCGTCGTGCTCGACGGCATGCAGGGCGGCACCGCCGCGACGCAGCAGGTGTTCATCGAGCACGTCGGCATCCCGACGCTCGCGGCCATCGGCCCCGCGGTCCAGGCGCTGCAGGAGCTCGGCGTGCACCGCACCGGCGTGCAGCTGATCGTCTCGGGCGGCATCCGCAACGGCGCCGACGTTGCGAAGGCGCTGGCATTGGGGGCGGATGCTGTGGCCATCGGCACTGCGGCCCTGATCGCTCTCGGCGACAACGACCCGCGATACGCCGACGAGTACGCGAGGCTCGGCTCTGCGGCCGGGTTCTACGACGACTTCCAGGACGGACGCGACCCCGCGGGCATCTCGACGCAGGACCCGGAGCTCTCGGCCCGCCTCGACCCGGTCGCCGCCGGGCGGCGGCTCGCGAACTACCTCCGTGTGCTCACGCTCGAGGCGCAGACCATCGCCCGCGCGTGCGGCAAGTCCCACGTGCGCAACCTCGAGCCGGAGGACCTCGTGGCCCTCACGGTCGAGTCCGCGGCGATGGCGGGCGTACCGCTGGCCGGCACGTCCTGGATCCCCGGACGCAGCTGACGTCGTGTCCACCGACCTGGGCGCACCGGCCGGTCTCGCTGATCTGGCCGATCTGGACGTCGTCACGCCCGCCGACGCCTCTCCGGAGTCGTGGGCGAACGGCCTCGGCGTCACGCGGGTGCTCGCGAAGCGGCTGGCGTGGCGGCTGAGCATCGCGGAACTCCGGGGGCGCATGCCGTTCTCGGCATTCCCCGGGGTCGACCGCGTGTTCATCCCGCTGACGGCCCCTTCGGTCGCCCTGACCGTCGACGGCGTCGAGCGGCGCGTGACGCGGGAACGCGGCATCCGTTTCCCCGGTGAGGCCCGCGTCGTCGCGACCGCGGATCGCGGCGGCGTGTCGGTCGTGAACCTCATGGTCAAGCGCGGCCTCGCCGAACCTGCGTACCGCATCGAGCTGCATCGCGGCACGGTGCGCGTCGACCCGGCGGCCACCCTCACCGTGCTGCTGGCGGGCGCGGCCACGGTCGACGACCTGCCGCTCCCGCCCGGCAGCGCGCTGCTGCAGAGTCCGCGCGAGCGCCGCATCCGCTGCGAGGTCGCGCTCATCGCGCGATTCGACCTCACCCCGTC
>DATEOM010000407.1:0-13177 GCA_035274105.1 Microbacterium sp. | reverse complement strand
GCTTGCCCTGGGCGTGGGCGAGGGTGCTGCGGTCGGCGTACACGTAATGCGCGTTCGCGAGGTAGGCGAAGTGGATCTTCACCGCGAACAGCTGGAAGAACGCGTCCCGCTCACCAACGGGCAGGGCCGCCAGGATCTCGTTGGTCCTGTCGTAGAGGTCGCGGAACCGTTCCAGCCGGGCGAAGGCCTCGTCACCGTATCCGACCTGGGGGAAGACGTCGCCGGTGAGGTGCTCGATCTTTCTCTGATTGTTCAGCTGGTAGTAGGCGGTGTAAATCTCGCCCGCAGCGGCACCGTGGTCTCCGGTGAAGGTGGCGTCCACCCAGTCGGAGACGAAGGCCCGTACGTCGGCGGTGCGGTCCTCGCGTCCGGCTTCCCAGGCGCTGCGGAGGAAGAACTCCATCTCGATCTCCAGCGGCTTGAGGCCGCCGATGTTGTCCACCCACAGTTTGCGGATACCGCGGTCCCACGCCTTCGCCAGTTCCGACTTCATCAGCGCCAGAGGCGTAGAGGATGTCGCCAGGTAGCTGGTGACCAGGTTCGACCAGTAGGAAGAGTGATAGTAGAGGCCGTGCCCGCCGGGACGGTCTCGTTCGGCCTCGGAGGGGAACCGGCGGATGTAGCCGAAGTTGTCGTTGGCCCACACCACCGTCACATCCTCCGGAACCTGCAGTCCCGCGTCGTACAGGGGTAGCACCTCCTTGTAGGGGATGAACAGCTGCGGCACGGTGTCGGCCGTCACGCCCAAGGTGGTGCTGAGCAGTTCGCGCTGGTCGGTGATCACCGTTTCCAGAAGTTCCACCCGCGCCCGGAACTTCTGGTCCTCGTCCAGTGCCGGGTTGTTGTCGATCGCGGCGGTGCTGAAACCGGTGTCGTGCACGCCACGCATCCCGACCGTCCAGGTGACTTCATAGTCCTGGTTCTGGGTGACGCTCTGCTGCCAGTACTCGCGCAGCTTGTCCCGGTTCCGGCCGGGCAGCGAGTAGTCGTACTCGACCGGTTCGCCCTGCTGGGCGACCCACGGGCGGAACTCGTGCTCGTTGCTGCGTAGCAGCATGTCGCAGTGGCTGGTGCCGATCACGATGCCGAACTCCTGGGCGAGGCGGCCGTTCTCCGGATCGTGGTTGAACGCGCCGACATGCATCGCCGGCCACAGGTAGTTGCCCTTCAGCCGCAGGATCAGCTCGTACACCCGCCCGTACGCCTCAGGACCAATGGTGTCATCGGCGGTGTGGGCTCGCGCCCAATCGAACAGCTCCTCCTCATCGTTCAGGAAGACGCCGCGGTACTGCACGGACGGCCAGTCGGCGTGATGCGTATCTGCCGCGACCGTGACGTGCGCGCGAGTGCGGACGGGAACCTGGCCCCACCAGTACCAGGGCGAGACCCCGATCGCCTCGGTGAATTCGTAGATGCCGTAGATCGTGCCGCGCCGGTCGGCGCCCACAATGTAGAGCACGTCGTCCGCCACGGTGATTAGGAACCCCTCCCACCGCAGGGCGCCGTGATCGTCGCGGAGCGCAGAGATGTCGATGATGCCGTCCGCGACCGCAGCATCGACCAGCTCGGACTGTCCCACGGTGCCCACCACGATGCGAGCCCCTGCGGCTTGTGCGGTGAGCGAGGTGTCCGCGCCGGTGACGTGGGCGAGATCCCGGGTGAGGTCCGCGGCGGCGCGGGTGACGGCGGCGGACTCCGTCGCCGCCAGCGCGATCGGGGCGGATTGACCGTGGGCGGCGACACGGACGCCGCCCACGGTCTCGTCGACGAGGTAGCCGGGGCGGGGGCGAGAAGAAGGCATGTCTGGCTTTCGAGAGAGGTGGCGTCACCGATCACGCGACAAAGGCACCGTTGATCTCTTCATCAACACCGCCGCAGTGATCGTTCACTGTTCGAGTCGGTAGCTTAGTGATCGATCACATTTTGTGTCAACGAAATGCGGTGAGCTGGAGCGAGGAATCAGTCCGCGAGGAGGGCGCGGGTGATGGTGACGAAGGTGTCGTCGGTGCCGAACTGGTGGCCGGCTTTGTTGAACCAGATCGGCATGTCGCCGAGGTTGGTGACCCGGATCCGCTTCGGCCCTTCGGGCAGCAGGGGGCTCACGTACCGCCAGCTGCGGTCCTCGACGAGGCTGTAGAAGTCCACGATCGCAGAGGCCAGTGGCTGCGCGAGATCCTCACCGAAGACGTCCACCCGGGCGTAGCCGCTGTGCGGGGTGGTGTGACCATGCAGCGCGATACGGCGGGTCGCGAACGGTGCGTCCACGACGGTGCCGGTGAGGTTCGTCGCCCAGGTCAGCTCGACCGTTGCCCCGGCGTCGGTGAGGGTGACGGAGCTGTCGGTGGACGGGTCCCATGCTTCCCAGAACTCGGGCAGGGAGAGCTGGTCGCCGGTGATCGTCAGCGGCAGCCACACGTAGGTGGCAGCTGAAGCCTGGTGGGGGAAGGACCACCGGTCGCCCATGTACAGGGGGGCGTGGCCATCGCGGGTGAGCACGAAGGTGCACTGCGAGTTCCAGGTCAGGGTGCCGGCGGGGGCGAACAGTCCCCGGTTCGTCCAGGGCCCGTCGACGGCAGGCGCGGACAGGTAGTAGTTGTCATTGCGTTCCCAGCTGGTCTTGTTGGAAAACAGCAGGAAGTAGGTCTCGTCGTGGCGGAACAGCGCGGGGGACTCCCCGCCGACGGCGATGTTGTGGGCGACGCGCTCCTCGACACGGCGGTAGTCGTCACTGAGGCGGAGAATGTCGCCTTCATGGAGGATGAGGTAGCCGGTGCCGTCCTGATCCTGGAAGGTGCCCATGTCCCAGCCGCGCAGGGGCTCCCCGTTCCAGGTGACGGCGCCTTGGTAGGTGTATTCGCCGTCGATGGTGTCGCTGGTTGCCAGGCCGATAATCGCGTCGGTGTAGGTGCGGTCGTCGGTGTGCGCGAACATCATGAACACGCCGGTAGCCGGGCATCGCATCACCTTCACGCGTTCCCCGATCCGGTCCGGACCCAACAGGCCCTCGGGCTGCGCAGGGAGGGCGAGGCGCTCGAACGTCCAGGTGACGAGGTCGGTCGAGGAATAGCAGCTGAACCCGTTGAAGACGTTCTCGTCGTCGGTCTTGTACTCCCCGAACAGGTAGTAGCGGCCGTCGTGGTGGACGATGCCGCCGCCGTGGGCGTTGACGGGCCGGCCATGGTCGTCGAACCAGGCGACGCCGTTGACGAGAGTGGTGTCGATCATGAAGGTGCTGCTTTCTGTGAGAGGCGCGCGCAACAATGATCCGGGTGCGCGCCGCGCGTGTCTTGCGCGCCCCGGCCGGTGGGATGTGTGTTGAGCTAGCGGGTCGACGCGGTGGATTCGCGCCAGATGATTCTGTTCAGCGGCCCGGTTTCGGGCAGCAGAGTGGCGTCGTTTTTCAGAGTGGCGATCAGGCGGGCCATCGCCCTGCTGCCGACCTGCTCGAGGTTGACGTCGATGGTGGTCAGTGAGGGGGTGATGAACTGTCCGATCGGGTTGTTGTCCCATCCGGTGACGCTGACATCGCCGGGCACGCTCCAGCCGCGTCCCAGCGCGCCGCGGATCACCCCGGAGGCAACCAGGTCGTTGGCGGCGAGGATCGCTGTCGGCCGATTGTCCGCGGGCAGGGACGCGACGGCGTCGATGCCGGATTGGCCGGTCCAGTCGCCTTCGTAGACGCCGGCCGATTCGAGGCCGAGCCGCTGCACCGTCTCCAGGAAGGTGGTCGCGCGTTCCCGCGCGGAAGCGAACTGGGCGGACCCCGCGACGTGGAAGAACCGGCGGTGGCCGAGTTCGGCGAGGTGCTCGATCATCTCGATGACCGGCGTGGCGTCGGCAAGTTCCCCGATGCCGCGCATCTCATCATCGAAATCCTCCGACACCACCACCGTCACGTCTTCGGGGAGCTTGGAGATGCGATCGGACTGCACGGGCGCCAGCGACACGATGCCGTCCACCTGCCGGTTGTCCACCAACTCCAGGATCCGGTCGGTGCGTGCCGTCGCGCCACCCTCGGGGCTGATGACCTCGACGCTGTAGCCGGCTTCGTGCGCGGTCTGCGTCGCGCCGTGCAGCATCCGTGCGGGGTTGAACGCCAGCGTCGGGATCAGCACCGCCACCCGGCCCGTGGTACGGGTACGCATCGACCGGGCGAGCAGGTTGGGGCGATAATTGAGCTCGTCGATCGCCGCCGCGACAGCTTCCCGGGTCGCCGGCTTCAGCCCCTCGCCGTTGAAGCGCAGGTACCGGGACACGGTCTGATGCGACACGCTGGCCAGTCTCGCGACCTCCATGATCGTCGGACGCCTCGTCGTTGATTGCGTTTCTGTCACGTCGTCCACCATTTCTTTGCTGCCATGTTGACACATCGGGTGATCGTTCACTACTGTAAACCCGAACCTGGATAGTGAACGATCACTACACCCACTAATTCAACGGAGTATTCAGTGTTGCAGTCTCTGCCGACTCGTCCCACCCCGACGGTCCCGCGTGATGCGGTTCTCGTGGGTGCAGGAGGTCGATGATGGCCGTCGTCGACGAACTTCGGCAGGTGCGTTCCATGCCGCATCAGCGCGGGCGGAAGCGTTCGCTTGCCGACCGGAAGGAAGAGCGGGCCGCGTGGACGTTCCTCACCCCGTGGTTCATCGGGTTGATCGTCATCACCCTGGGTCCGATGATCGCGTCCCTGGTGCTGTCGTTCACGGACTACAACCTGTTGAGCAGCCCGGACTGGGTGGGCTTTGAGAACTACGAGCGAATGCTCGTCGATCCCAAGCTGCACAAGTCGCTCGGGGTGACGTTCACCTACGTGCTGATCGGCGTGCCGCTGCAACTCGCACTGGCCCTGTTCCTGGCGATCATCTTGAATCGGGGCCTGAAGGGGTTGTCGTTCTACCGTTCGGTGTACTACCTGCCGTCCCTGCTCGGCGGGTCGGTGGCCATCGCGGTGCTGTGGAAGCAGATGTTCGGCGTGAACGGCCTCATCAACCAGTTCCTCGCGCTCTTCGGGATCGTGGGGCCGGGCTGGATCTCCAACCCTGACACGGCACTGGGGACCCTAATCCTGCTGCACGTGTGGACGTTCGGGTCCTCGATGGTCATCTTCCTCGCCGGTCTCCGCCAGATCCCGGACATGTACTACGAGGCGTCCGCGATCGATGGTGCCACCAAGTGGCGGCAGTTCCGCAGCATCACCGTGCCGCTGCTGACGCCGGTGATCTTCTTCAACCTGGTGCTGCAGATCATCAACTCCTTCCAATCGTTCACGCAGGCATTCGTGGTCAGCGGCGGCACCGGCGGACCGGTCGATTCGACGCTGTTCTTCACGCTCTACCTGTACAAGCGGGGTTTCACCGAGTTCCAGATGGGGTACGCGTCCGCGATGGCGTGGCTGCTGCTCCTGATCATCGGCGCGTTCACCGCGATCAACTTCCTCGTCTCGAAGTACTGGGTGCACTATGACAACTGAACTGACCTCCCCTGACCTGGACACCACCAGCCTGCGCGCCGCACGCAGCACCCCTGCCGGGCGGCGTGGCAAGAAGTCGGTCGTCGGCACGGTGATCAAGCACATCCTGCTGATCCTCGTGGGCATCCTGATGATCTACCCGCTGCTTTGGATGCTGGTGGGATCGTTCAAACCGAACGAGCTCATCTTCCTCGACCCGGGACTGATCCCGACGGAGGTGACCGGCGAGAACTACGTCAACGGGTGGAACGGGCTGACCTACCCGTTCGGGGTGTACATCTTCAACTCTGTCGTGATCGTCCTAGGCGCCCTGATCGGCAACCTGGTGTCGTGCACGATGGCGGCCTATGCGTTCGCTCGGCTGCGGTTCCGGGCCAAGCCGGTGCTGTTCTCGGCGATGTTGTTGACGCTGATGCTTCCCATCCACGTGCTGATCGTGCCGCAGTACATCATGTTCTCCCAGATCGGCTGGATCAACACCTTCCTGCCTCTGATCGTGCCGAAGTTCCTGGCCGTGGACGCGTTCTTCGTGTTCTTGATGGTGCAGTTCTTCCGCGGCATCCCGAAGGAGCTCGAGGAGGCCGCCCGCATCGACGGCGCCGGCTACTGGCGCACCTTCATCCAGGTGATGCTGCCGCTGACGGTTCCCGCGCTGGCGACCACGGCGATCTTCACCTTCATCTGGACGTGGAACGACTTCTACACGCAGCTGGTGTTCCTCACCAAGCCGGAGACCCAGACGGTGTCGGTCGCGCTCCGCAACTTCGTCGACTCGACCTCCCAGTCGAACTGGGGTGCCCTGTTCGCGATGTCGGTGGTCACCCTCATCCCCGTCTTCATCATCTTCCTCGTCGGTCAGCGATTCCTGGTCAAGGGCATCGCCACGACGGGATTGAAGTAAACCTGTCGGCCGCCCGGGCTGACACTGAGAAAGGAAAGCAGCGTGTCACGTAATCACATGCGACGAGGCATCCAGATCGCAGCATTCGCGGTGGGGGCATCGCTCGTCCTCGCCGGCTGCGCCGGTGGTGGCAGCCCGACGAACACCGGGGGCGGCGATGACGAGAAGGTCACCATCCGGTTCTCCTGGTGGGGGTCCGACTCGCGCCACAAGCTCACCCAAGAGGTCATCGACCTGTTCGAGGAGCAGAACCCAAATATCACCGTCGAGGCAGAGCCCGGCACCTGGGACGGCTACTGGGACTCGCTGGCCACGAAGGCCGCCACCGGTGAGATGCCGGACGTCGTGCAGACGGTCGACCCGTACGTCCTCGAGTACGGCCGCAACGGTCAGCTCGCGGACCTCACCCAGTTCGGTGACCAGCTTGACCTCTCGCCGTACGACGATGCGATCCTCACCGACAGCGCCGAAGACGGCAAGGTGTACGGTGTCCCGGGCGGTCTGACGACGTACTCGATCTGGACCAACCCGGACGTCCTCGAGAAGGCCGGCATCGATCTGCCTGACGACAAGACCTGGTCTTGGGACGACTATGCCGACTTCGCCAACGAGGTCACCTCGAAGGCTCCCGGCGCGGTGGGCACCACCCAGCTGTCGTTCTACTCGGAGCCGTTCACCATCTGGGCGCGCCAGCACGGCGAGCAGCGATGGGACGGCGACAAGATCGGCTTCACGCAGGAGACCCTGGCGTCTTGGTGGGAGTACGTGCTGAAGCTGTCGAAGTCCGGCGCGATGCTCTCCCCGGAGCTGTCCACAGAGCAGAACGGCATCCACGACGCCGACATCTTCGCCGCCGGCAACGCCGCGTTCAAGCCGAGCTGGGCGACTCAGCTCACCCAGGTCGGCCCGCTCAACGACACCGCGGACCTGCAGCTGCTGCAGCCTCCCGGGGAGGACGGCGCCGATGCGCGCGGCAACTGGGTCAAGCCGTCGCTGCACTACTCGATCGCGGAGAGCTCCAAGCACAAGGAAGCCGCGGCGAAGCTGATCAACTTCATCATCAACACGCCCGAGGCCGGCAAGATCCTCGGCGCAGACCGTGGCCTTCCGCCGAACCCGGAGGTCCTGGCCGCGGTGCAGGACACCTTCGGTGTCGCAGACCAGAAGGCCGCCGCCTACCTGGCTGAGCAGAACGAGATCAAGGCCAACCCGCGCCCGGTCGCGCCGGAGGGCGCCAGCGAACTGGACACCCTGTTCAAGACGTACTCCGAGCAGGTGCTGTACGGCAGCCTCACCCCGGACCAGGCCGCTGAGCAGCTCATTACCGAGCTCGAAGCCGCCCTGGGCTAACCACCGAACGGATGGGTGGTGCCGAGCCGTACTGGTCTCGGCACCACCCATCCGTGCATTCTGACCCCCTCAGGAGAGATCATGAACGCCGCGGACCCGCATCGCCTGCTCCCGACAGAGCCGCACCTGCAGCACATCGCCGCCGAGCTTCTCGGCGCCACCGAACAGCTGCCGATCATCTCCCCGCACGGCCATGTACCCGCCGAGATGCTCGCGGAGGACCGTCCCTTCCCTAACCCGGCCGAGCTACTCGTCAGCGGGGATCACTACCTGACGCGGCTGCTGCACGCCGGTGGTGTCAGCCTGGAACGGCTTGGGGTCGGCGGGCACGCCGCTGATCCGCGCGAGGTTTGGCGCACCGTCGCCGCCCATTGGACTCTGTTCGCCGGCACCGCCACGGGGTATTGGCTCACCGAGGAGCTGCGGGAGGTCTTCGGGATCACCACCGACCTCACCGCTGACAGCGCTGACGAGATCTACGACCAGATCTCCGGGCGGCTGAGCACTGACGCGTTCCGCCCGCGAGCCTTGCTCCGGCAATTCGGCATCGATGTCCTCGCCACCACCGACGACCCGCTCGACGACCTCCACCATCACCGCACCTTGCAGGATGCCGGTTACCGAGTCCTGCCTACCTTCCGCCCCGACCGGTTCCTCGACCCCGGAACGTCCGGCTTCGCGGACGCCATCGCGCAACTGCTGGCCGCTGAAGCGCAGCCGGGCACGTTCACCGGCTACCTCGAGGCGCTTCGGGCTCGTCGCCGCCATTTCATCGACCACGGCGCTGTCTCCACGGACCACGGCGTCCTCACCCCCGACACCATCGACCTGGACCCCGCCGAAGCAGATGCACTGTTCCACCGTGTTCTGCGCGGTGCCGCCACGGCCGATGACGCGCACCGGTTCCGGGCGCACATGTTGCTGCAGATGGCGGCGATGAGCGTCGAGGACGGAATGGTGATGACCGTCCACCCGGGCGTGTTCCGCGGACACAGCACCGCCACGCTGCAACGATTCGGTCCTGACACCGGCCACGACATCCCCGTGACGACCAGGTTCGTGGACGGTCTGCGTCCAGTGTTGGAGCGGTTCGGTCTGGAGCCCGGATTCCATCTCATCTTGTTCACTGTCGACGAGACGACCTACTCCCGGGAGATCGCGCCGCTGGCGGGCTTCTACCCGAGCGTGTACATCGGTGCCCCGTGGTGGTTCCTCGACGCCCCCGACGCGATCGCCCGGTTCCGCTCTGCCGTCACCGAGACCGCCGGGTTCTACCGCGGTTCCGGGTTCATCGACGACACCCGTGCGTTCCTGTCCATCCCCGCCCGTCACAACACCGCCCGCCGGGTCGACGCCGGGTTCCTCGCCCGACTCGTCGCACAAGGCCGCCTCACCCTCGACCAGGCCCAGCGCATCGCCGTGGACCTGGTCGACACCATCCCCCGGAAGGCGTTCAAACTGTGACCACGACAATCCCGGAACTGAACCGGGCCGCTCTGGCGGCAGCGGGCGAGACGCTTCTCACACCTCCAGAACGCATCGTGCACATCGGCCTCGGCGCATTCCACCGTGCCCACCAGGCCTGGTACACCGCCCGCGCGGACGACGCGTCGCAGTGGGGCATCACCGCATTCACCGGGCGTTCGCCCGTCCTCGCGCAGCAACTCCAGGCGCAGGACGGGCTGTACACGCTCGTCGAGCGCGGCGCCGACGGCGACCGGTTCCAGCGCATCGGGAGCATCATCGCCGCCCACCCGGCAGAGCACACCGCGCAACTGACTGCGGCGCTGAGCGCTCCTGCGACGGCGCTGGTGACCCTCACCGTCACCGAGGCGGGCTACTCGCTGACGGCGACGAACGAGCCGGACCTGTCCGACCCCGACCTGCGCGCCGACCTGCACGCCCTGGCCGGAGGATCCGCCCGCGGAAGCATCGCGGCGCGGACCGTGCTGGGCCGGATGCTCGTCGGCTTGGATGCGCGGCGGCTGGCCGGTGCGGGGCCGATCAGCATCGTCCCGTGCGACAACTTCCCGGACAACGGTGCCACCGTAGCGCGGGCGCTCACCATCCTCGCCGACGACGTGTCCGCCGATCTGGGCCGATGGGTCCGTGACAGCGTCGCCTTCGTCTCCACCTCCGTAGACCGGATCACCCCGCGCCTCGATGTGGCGACGATCGGCGAGGTTGCCGAGGCAACCGGCTGGCATGATGCTGCCCCCGTGGTCACTGAGCCGTTTTCCGACTGGATTCTCTCCGGCACCTTTCCTGCGGGAAGACCGCAGTGGGAGACCGCGGGCGCCCGGTTCGTCACCGACATCGGCGCGTTCGAGTCCCGCAAACTCTGGCTCCTCAACGGCGCCCACAGCCTGCTGGCCTACCTGGGACGCCTTCGCGGCCACGCCACCGTGGCCGAGGCGATCACCGACCCGGTCTGCCGCGTCCAGGTCGAGCAGTGGTGGGACGAGGCCTCCCGTCACCTGCCCGCCGCGGTGGACACCGGCGGATACCGGGTGGCACTGGTGGACCGGTTCCGCAATCCGCGGATCGCGCACTCGTTGGCGCAGATCTCCGGCGACGCCGTCGCGAAGCTGAGCATCCGCATCGCCCCGGTCGTCCGTGCCGAGCTGGCAGCGGGACGCAGCGCCGCTGGCGGCGCTGCGGTGATCGGCGCATGGATCGCCGCCGTGGGATCAGGCATGACCCTCCAGGACGCCCACGCGGATGAGGTCGGCACTGCACGGGGCACAGCCGACCCGGTCGCGGCGCTTCTGGCTCTCGTTGCCCCCGACCTCGCCGCGCACCCTTCGTTCCTCGACGATGTGCGCATCGCGGCACGCTCCCTCTCGGAGCACGACTAACGCCTCCTGGCACATGAATACGATCATTGCTCCTGCGGATGCCGCGCAGACTCTGCTGCTCGACGCGAACGACGATCGCGCCGTCGTCATCGGACGGCTCGGCCCGGCGACGACGACCCACCCCGCAGTGCGGTCCGTCTTGTAGGCCTGCCCGGGAAGAACGGCGACTCCATTCCACCGGTGTGGCCGCACGGTGTTTACCGGTGAAACCCTGCAGACAGAGCTCCGCAGGTGGGTTATCAATCAGGGACGCGACTGGTGCGTCTCCCCGAACAGCACGGGCAGCCGTTGCCTTTGGACCGGTTCGCGATGATCGCGTTCCAGCGATGCCCCGTCACGCATCGCCAACCGACTCTCTTGTTTGAGAAGGGCGTCACCTGGGTCGGCATCAGCTCGTTGCTCGTGTCCCACTCGAGGGCGAGCTCTGGCCGTAAGGTGGCGAGGTCCGTCTCGCCGGGGATTACTCGTCTTCCCGAGCAGAACGGGCAGCCCTGGCCCCTCGAACGATCGCTCACCTTCGCTTCCCAGAGATGCCCCTTCGGGCATCTCCAGGTGTACTTCTTGTTCGAGAAGGCGTACACCTGGTGGGGTGTCAGGCCGTTGCTGAAGTCCCACTCGCCGCAGAGCTCCGGCCGCCGTACAGAGAGCTCTTTCCCGGCTGGGGCGATGCGCCTCCGTGCGCAGGTCGGGCACCCGTGGCCGGCTGCTCGATTCGTGACTGTCGCGCGCCAGGCGTGACCGCGCGAGCACCTCCATCCCGCGCGGTGCTGAGATCTGCGTGTGACGTCGGCGGGTGTCCGATCGTTGACGCCGGGCGTTGCATCCCATTGCACGGCGAGCTCCGGGTTGAGTGTTGCGAGATCGTTGAATCCACTCAGAGCGAACCGGTTGGAGCAGAACGGGCATCCGACCCCTCGCCTCGCACGCTCGATGACTGGTGCCTGCCAGGTGTGTCCCGTGCCGCATTTCCAGGTCGCGCGGTACGCCGAGCCGGCGGTGACTTCTTGGGCGGTCTTGGCGTTGCATTGGTGCCATTGGATAGCCAGATCAGGGTGGGTTGAGGCGAGGTCGTTATAGCCGGGGAGAACCGACCAGTTTCCGCAGGTGGGGCAGCAGCCTCCTGTCCGCGATCGGTTGTTGACCGTAGCGACCCATCGATGGGGGTGAGTCCCATAGCGTGGTGTCACTTCCCGCGGGGTCCTCGTCGTCGTTGACGTAGGGGGCCATCGTGGGAGACCAGTTGTTTCCGCCAAGAAGCAAAGAAGTGATCCCACGATGACCCACAACCAGTCTGCCTTGACGACCCTGATTGCCGAAGTCCTCGCCGATCCCGACCTGGCCCACTCGGACGTGTTCCGCCGGATGCTGCAGGCCGGGCTGCAGGACCTGATCAATGCTGAAGCGACGGTGAAGATCGGCGCGGCGCCGCATGAGCGCACCCCGGAGCGGACGACTCGCCGCAACGGGACCCGGCCGAAGACCCTCGCCACCCCGGCCGGCGAAGTCGATCTGCAGATCCCCAAGCTGCGGGAAGGGTCGTTCTTCCCGTCGCTGCTGCACCCGCGACGCCGGGTCGACAAGGCCCTCTACGCGGTGATCTGCCAGGCCTGGATCGACGGGGTGAGCACTCGGAAGGTCGATCAGCTGGTCCGGGCGCTCGGTAACGACACCGGCATCTCGAGGTCGACCGTGTCGAGGATCTGCGCCGAGATCGACGAGGCGGTGCAGGAGTTCCTGCACCGCCGGATCGATCACACCTGGTTCCCCTACCTGTTCCTCGACGCCACCTACCTCGACGTCCGCCACCGCGGCCGCGTCGTCTCCCAGGCACTCGTCGTGGCCACGGGCGTCTCCGGCGACGGGCGCCGGGAGATCCTCGGGATGGCGCTCGGTGACGCGGAGACCACGGACTTCTGGACCGAGTTCCTCCGCGGTCTGCGTGACCGCGGGTTGAAGGTCGCGACCGACGCCGACCCGCTCGGCGTCACTTTGGTCACGTCCGACGCCCACGCCGGCCTGAAAGCCGCGGTCAAGGCGATCCTGCCCGGATCCGGGTGGCAAAGATGCCGGGTCCATTTCGCCCGCAACGTCACCCAGAAGATCGGCTCGGCGCGCTCCAAGCCCGTCAACGCACTGATCTCCACGATCTTCGCGCAGACCACCTCGGAGGCCGTGCTGGCCCAGTACAAGGCCGTCACCGACAGCCTCCGCGGCTCGTTCCCGGAGATTGCGGCCATGCTCGAAGCCGCAGAAGCCGACCTCACCGCGTTCGCACCGCTGCCGCGGGAGCACTGGCAGAAGGTGTGGTCGAACAACCCGATCGAGCGCCTCAACCGCGAGATCAAACGCCGCGCCGACGTCGTGCAGATCTTCCCCGACCGCGACTCCGTCACCCGGCTCATCGGCGCCGTCCTCCAGGAGCAGCACGAGGAATGGAGCTACGGCGAACGCCGGTACTTCTCCGACATCTCGATGCGCAAGCTCGTCCACATCCTCCACGACCCCACCGAACAGCCCCGCCCCGAGCTCTACCTCACCGCCTGACCCTCACCCATCACAGGGAACAACAGGAGTGACACCACACCACGGGACTTGACC
>DATEOM010000406.1:0-2881 GCA_035274105.1 Microbacterium sp. | reverse complement strand
AGGCTCTTCAGCACGATCTCGAGGCCGTGGCCCTCCGGGCCGACGACCGCGTCGGCCCCCACGACGGACCCCTCGAACCGGATCCCGGCGAGGTTGGCGCCGCGCAGGCCGTGGGACGAGACCTTCGGCTCGTACCCGATCGTCGCGGGATCGGCCTCGTCCTTGTCGACCAGCACGAGCGACAGCGAACGCGGTCCGCCGCGGTCGTCGGAGCGGGCGAGCACCGTCATCGCGCGGCAGCGGACGGCGTTGTTGATCGGCCACTTGCCGCCGTCGACTCTCACCGAGCCGGCGCCGATCCGCGCCGTCGTCGCCGACCGCGACAGGTCCGAGCCGCGGCCGCGCTCGGTGAGCCCCCACGAGACCGGCCCGCCGGTCTCGACGAGGCGGGCCATGCGGGTCGCGATCGAGCCGTCGGCGACCCACGCGCAGATCGCCCCGAGGAACGTCTTGCCGTGCGCGGCGGCGACGGTGAAGTCGCGGCGCGCGAGGTGGCGGATCATGAGGAGCGGTACGAGCGCGTCGGTCAGCGCCCCGCCGTGTGCCGCGGGGACGTACCACCGCTGCAGCCCGAACGCGGTGACGCCCGCGATCTCGTCGTCGGGGAACGCCGACCTCTCGTCGAGCAGCACCGACCGCGAGGTCGAGATCACCGCGGCGTCGTCGGCGGGGTCGCCGAGGAACGCGTCGAAGGCGCGCACCGGCGCGAATGCGCCGGCGTCGACGCCGGTCGCGACCGCGGTCATGCCGGGACCGCCTCGAACCCGTCGAGGTGGACGAGCTGCAGCCGCTGCTCGTGGAGGAGCCGCCGCGTGAGGCCCCGCTGCACCTTGCCGCTGGTGGTGCGCGGCAGCGTGCCCTTGCGGATGAGCGCCACGCCCAGTGCGGGCAGCGTGAACTCCGCCGCCACCCGCGAGCGCAGCGCGGCGACCAGGGCATCGAGGTCGTCGGCCGTGGCGGAGGGATCCACCTCGGCGACGATGCCCACCTCGGGTGCCGCGCCCGGTCGTTCGAACGCCGCGCTCAGGCACCCCGTTCCGAGCAGCGCCGAGGCGCTGTGCTCGAGATCCTGGGGGTAGATGTTGCGGCCGCGGACGATGATCAGGTCCTTGAGCCGCCCGGTGATGACGAGCTCGCCGTCGACCATCGCGCCGAGGTCGCCCGTCCGCAGGTACACCTCGTCGGGGACGCCGGCGAGGGACGCGCCGAAGTCCTCCGCGGTCTGCTCGGGCCGGCGCCAGTACCCCTGGGCCACGCTCGTGCCGCGCACCCAGATCTCGCCGATCCGCCCGTCGCGGACTTCCGTGGCCGTCGCCGGGTCGACGATCGCGATCTCCATGCCCGCACCGGGGGCCCCGCACGGGACGAGGTGCGCGCTGCGCTCGCCGCCGGCCGCGGGGACGAGCTCGTCGCGTTCGAGCGCCTCGGCGCTCACGACGACCGCCCGGGGCGGCGCGGCGTCGCGATGCGCGGTGATGAGGAGCGTCGTCTCGGCCATGCCGAACGCCGGCACGAACGCCTCGCCGCGGAACCCCGCCGGGGCGAACCGGGCGGTGAACGCGTCGAGCGTGTCGATGCGCACCGGCTCGGCGCCCGTGATCACGGTCTTCAGCGTCGACAGGTCGAGTTCGGCGAGCTGCTCGTCGGTCACCAGGCGGCTGCAGAGCGCGAAGGCGAAGTCGGGGCCGACGGTGTGCGTCGCGCGGTGCTCGGTGATGAGCCGCAGCCACAGCACGGGCCGCCGCAGGAACTGCGACGGCGACGTCATGACCAGCTTCGCGCCGGTGAAGATCGGCTGCAGGATCTGCCCGATGAGACCCATGTCGTGGTAGTGCGGCAGCCAGCCGACGGCGACGGAGTCGGCCGTCATGCCGACGATGCCGCCGATCGCCTGCTGGTTCGCGTACAGGTTCCCGTGCGACACCATGACGCCCTTGGGCAGTCCGGTCGATCCCGACGTGTACTGCAGGATCGCGAGCGCCGACTCGTCGATGCCGGGCATGCTCCAGTCGTCGGCCGGCGCCTCGGAGGGACCGTCGACCGGGATCACGACCGCGTCGGCGATCGACGTCTCGCCCGCGAGGCCGAGCCCGTCGAGCGCGCCGGTCTCGGTGAGCACCGCCTTGGCGCCCGCGTCCTGGAGGATGGCGAGCAGGCGGTGGCGCACAGCATCCGCGTTCCGCATCGCCGTGATCGGCACGGGCGCTGCCGCGACGCCCGCGTAGAGGCAGGCGAGCAGCGCCCTCACGAACGGCAGGCCCGGCTCGAACGCGAGGATCGCGACGTCGCCGGGCACGAGGCCGGCGCCGGCGAGCTCGACGGCCCTGGCGCGTGCGTCGGCGTCGAGATCCGCGTAGGACGCCTCCGAGAAGTCGGCGGGGGAACGATAGAAGCGGATGCCGCGTCCCCCGGCCGTCGTGGCGGTGCGGCGCAATCGCCGCACGAACTCGCTGCCGGCCTCCGGCGCGCCGCCCTCCCTCGCGGGCGCTTCGGCCCGTGGCACGTGCACTTCGCTCTCGGTCATCGCGGACTCCCCTCGGTCCTGACGCCAGCGCGTCCCGCGAGTTCCGTCCGCTCCCACAGCACGCCACCGACGGATCCAGCGGCGACACTGCGGCACCTTCGTGGTCAAGAGTGGCCGACGCAAGCGACGTCGCTGTTACACGCGCGTTAACTCTCCAGCACCCCCCTCTCGCCGCCGATCGCGGCGGCTACTCTGAGCCGCGTGGGGCGGATCAATGGGTATGGGGTTCTGCTGGGGGCTCAGCGGGTGCGCGATTCGGTGTACAGCCGGCTCGTCGCCGGCGGCTTCCAGTCGTTCGGGGCGGGGTCGCGCATCCTGCTGCCCGCGCGCATCGCGAATCCCGACCGCATCGCGGTC
>DATEOM010000405.1:0-3998 GCA_035274105.1 Microbacterium sp. | reverse complement strand
GGCCTGCCCGAGATCGTGGGTGCCTCGTTCGGCGAGTGGGCCGAGACCCGTGGGGCGATCGCGATCGCCCTCGACCATGTCACGGTCGACGCGCAGCTTCCGAACGCGCCGTCGCTGCCCATCACCGCATAGGCTCGTCCGATGCCCCGTACGCGCCACGATCGGCCGCGGCGGCGCCCGAGCCGGCGTCGCGCGGCGGCGGCAGCATCCGGTGTCCTCCTCGCCGCGGCGATGCTGTCGGCCTGTTCCGGCGCACCCGCCCCGGGCGGGACCCCGTCCGACGACACGATCGCCCTGCTGCTCCCCGACGCGAAGACCGCCCGCTACGAGACGTTCGACCGGCCGATGTTCGAGGCGCGCGTCGCCGAGCTCGGCGACTACGAGGTCCTCTACGCCAACGCCGACCAGGACGCCGCGAAGCAGCAGCAGCAGGCCGAGTCCGCGCTGACGGCCGGCGCGGGCGTGCTCGTGCTCGACCCCGTCGACGCGAACGCCGCCGTCAGCATCGTCAGCTCGGCGAACGCGAAGGGCGTGCCCGTCATCTCGTACGACCGGCTCATCGCCGGCGGCGACCTGGCGTACTACATCTCGTTCGACAACGAGAAGGTCGGCGTGCTGCAGGCCACCGCGTTCGTGGAGGGCGTGCAGGCGGAGGACGAAGGCGGCGGCATCCTGATGGTCAACGGCTCCCCCACCGACAGCAACGCCGCGCTGTTCAAGGAGGGCGCCCACAGCATCATCGACGAGAGCGGCCTGCGCGTGCTCGCCGAGTACGACACCCCCGGGTGGAACCCCGAGAAGGCGCAGGAGTGGGTGTCGGGACAGATCGCTCAGCACGGCGGCGCGATCGCGGGGGTGTATGCGGCGAACGACGCGACGGCGGGCGGCGCGATCGCGGCGCTGCGGGTCGCGAACGTCGATCCCCTGCCGATCGTGACAGGTCAGGATGCCGAGCTCTCAGCGATCCAGCGCCTCCTGACGGGTGACCAGTACATGACCGTCTACAAAGCGATCAAGCCGCAGGCCGAGCTCGCGGCCGAGGTCGCGGTCAAGCTGCTGCACGGCGAGGAGGTCACGGCCCCGCTCGAGATCCAGGGCACGCCGGCGACGCTCCTCGATCCGGTGGCCGTCACGATCGACGACATCATGGACACGGTCGTCGCCGACGGGTTCTGGACCGTCGAAGACATCTGCACCCCCGCGTACGCTGATGCGTGCGAAGCGGCGGGCATCGGGTAGGGTCCTGAGCCTGGCGGTTCGGCCGGCGACCGGGAGGACGAGACGACGATGTCGATGACGCACCCGCGGGCGGGACGCCCGCGCGAACGCGTGCTGACGATGCGCGGCATCGGCAAGCGCTTCGGCGCCGTCAAGGCCCTCACCGACGTCGACTTCTGGGTGAACGAAGGCGAGGTCGTCGCCCTCGTCGGCGACAACGGCGCCGGCAAATCGACGCTCGTGAAGGTGCTCGCGGGCGTGCATCCGCCCGACAGCGGATCGATCGAGTTCGACGGCGAGCCGGTCGGCATCGACACCCCCGCCGACGCGCAGGAGCTCGGGATCGAGACGATCTTCCAGGACCTCGCGCTGTGCGACAACCTCGACGTCGTGGCGAACCTGTGGCTCGGGCGCGAGCTGCGCGACGGCGCGACGCTCGACGAGGTCGACATGGAGCAGCGCACGTGGACCCTGCTGCGCGAGCTGTCGGCGAAGATCCCGTCGGTGCGCGTCCCCGTCGCCTCGCTCTCCGGCGGGCAGCGCCAGACGGTCGCGATCGCGCGGTCGCTCATCGGCGAACCGCGCGTGGTGATCCTCGACGAGCCGACCGCCGCGCTGGGCGTGGCGCAGACCGCCGAGGTGCTCAACCTCATCGAACGGCTGCGCGAACGCGGGCACGGCGTGATCCTCATCAGCCACAACATGGCCGACGTCATGGCGGTCGCCGACCGCGTCGTCGTGCTGCGCCTCGGCCGCAACAACGGCGTCTACAACGTCGCCGACGTCACGAGCGAGACGCTCATCGCCGCCATCACCGGTGCGGTCGACCACTCCGCTCTGCGACGCACACCGGAGCGGACGGATGCTGCGCCCCCGCCGTCGCCGGCCGGCCCGCCGCGGGACGAGCCGTCGCTCGATGAGCACACCGCGGGGGGCACGGTCATCCGCATGCCCCGGGCCGGCTCCCGCCGCACGTCTCGTCCGCGCGGGGACGGGACCCGGTGAGCGTCCACGGCGACGAGCGCCTCGCGGAGACCGCACCGGAGGAGCGGCTGCTGAGCAGCAGCGGCATCCGCCACGCCGTCGAAGCGTTCGTGGCCCGCGTCCGCGGCGGCGATCTCGGTGCCCTTCCCGTCGTGCTCGGCATCGCCGTGATCTGGACGGTCTTCCAGCTGCTGAATCCGGTGTTCCTGTCGAGCGAGAACCTCGTCAACCTCACGATGCAGTGCGCGGCGATCGGCACGATCGCTCTCGGCGTCGTGCTCGTGCTGCTCGTCGGCGAGATCGACCTCTCGGTCGGCTCGGTGTCGGGCCTCGCGGCCGCGGTGCTGGCCGTGACCTTCGTGCAGCTGCAGTGGAACCTCGTCCTCGCGCTGATCGCGGGGATCGCGATCGGCTGCCTCGTCGGGCTGCTGTACGGGTACCTCTACACGCGTTTCGGTCTTCCCAGCTTCGTCATCACGCTCGCGGGGCTCCTCGGCTTCCTGGGCCTTCAGCTGTGGGTGCTCGGCGAGACCGGATCGATCGCGATCCCCTTCGATTCGTGGCTCGTGCAGTTCGCGCAGCAGATGTTCCTCCCGGCGTGGGCGTCGTACGTCGCGGCCGTGCTCGCCGTGGCCGCCTTCGCGTGGTCGCTCGTCCGCCGATCCCGGCGGCGCGAGGCAGCCAACCTCGTGAGCCAGAGCTACGGCGAGATCGCCGTGCGGAGCGGGGTGCTGCTCGCGTTCCTGCTCGTCGCGACGTGGTACCTGAACCTGTACCGCGGCGTCGGCGTGATGTTCCTGTTCTTCCTCGGGCTCGTCGTCGCGATGAACTTCGCCCTCACCCGCACCCGCTGGGGGCGCGCGGTCTACGCGGTGGGCGGATCGGTCGAGGCGGCGAGACGCGCGGGGATCCGGGTGGATCGGATCTACCTGTCCGTCTTCGCGATGTGCTCCACCCTCGCCGCCGTGGGCGGCATCCTCGCCGCCGCCCGACTCGCTTCGGCCAATCAGAGCTCGGGCACCGGCGACGTCAACCTCAACGCGATCGCGGCCGCCGTCATCGGCGGCACGAGCCTGTTCGGCGGGCGCGGATCGGCGTACGCGGCCCTCATCGGCATCGTGGTGATCCAGTCGATCTCGTCGGGCCTGACGCTTCTCAACCTCGACTCCTCGGTGCAGTTCATGGTCACCGGCGTCGTGCTCGTGCTCGCGGTGATCGTCGACTCCCTCTCACGCCGCACCCGCGCGGCGACCGGTCGCGCCTGACGCCGTCGGTCGCCGTCTGGCTTCACTTGGCGAACGCTCACAGCCGGAGCCCAGGATGGGTCCCTGGCCGCTCTTGGCGAATTGTCATGTTTTACCCGGAGTCGAGAGCACTCTGCACGGTAAGCGCTCTCTGGCCACCGCCGGCGGATGCGACCGCCTCCTTCGGGGCGCGGCGTTGCCAAAGCGTTACGTTCAAGACTTGACGATAAGAATCCGCGTCGTCGATGATCGCTTCAGCGCGATGAAACACCAGGGATGATCCTGGGACTCGCTCGCTTCAACGACGAAAGGCGAATGATGAAGAAGTCTTCGATCCTCGCCGCGGCCGCCCTCACGGGCGCCGCCGCGGTGATGTTGGCCGGCTGTGCCGGCGGAGGCGGCAATGGTGGCGGGTCCACCGAGGGCGGCGGCGACGCGGCCGGCCGTGCGTGCGTCATCCTCCCCGACGCGGCGTCCTCGCCCCGCTGGGAGAACCTCGACCGCCAGTTCCTGCAGGAGGGCCTCGAGGCGGCCGGATTCGAGGCCGACATC
>DATEOM010000404.1:0-2491 GCA_035274105.1 Microbacterium sp. | reverse complement strand
CGAGCTTGCTGACCGCCGAGTCGTTCAGATAGATCCCCACCTGCGTCTGCGTGGTCGTGTCACCGGCGAGGGCACCGTCGAGGCCGAACTCCACGGCGAGCGCCTGCGCCGCCGGATCCGTGAACGCGAGGTTGACGCGCTGTTCCTTCGCGGACTGCTCGAGTGCGGCGAGCATCTGCAGCGGATCCCACGACGACGATGTGAGATGGCCGAACACCTGCCGCGCAGCATCCGCGAAGAAGGCATCCGAATCGGCACCGACGGGGTATCGCTCGTACGCGTCGCTCAGCAGCACCTTGACGGCGTTGTCGGCGGTGAGCAGCTCTCCCGTGCCGAGCGTCACCGGCCCCGCCACCGCGAGCATGTGGGAGAGCACCACGGGATCGATGGAGACGACGCCGTCGAACGTCGCGCCGGTCGTGTGCGTCCACAGCGCCTGGAACAGCTGCGCCGTCGTCGGGAAGTCGGGGGTGAAGGTGAAGTCCTGCGAGTGCCGGGTCAACGTGGGCAGGTAGATCCCCATGGTCTCGCCCGGCAGGGGCACATATTCGTTGCCCTGCGTGCCCGCGTCGTAGAACGTCTGCGAGCTGCCCTGGTCGACGAACCCGAGCTTGCCGTCGGTGAGCGTCACGATCATGCTCGCGGCGGGATTGCCGCCCGTGGCGCGGATCTCGGCGTTGTTCTGGAACATGAGCAGGTACGTCTTGGTGCCCGCGGACCCGGCCATGTCGAGCAGCGTCGGCAGGTACTTCTCGGCGACGCTGAGGGCCGGCGTAGCGAGGTCGATGAAGCTCAGGATGTCGGAGATCGACTCGCCGACCTCGGGCAGCAGCGTCGACGTGTCGATCGGCGCGACGATCGCCTGCGCGTCGGCGAAGGCCGCGGCGATCTCGGGGACCGAGCTCTGCACCTGCCGGAACGGCTCCAAGTCGATCCCGCCGCCCTCCACCGTGAGCCGGTCGAAGTCGGTGCCCGCCATGAAGGTCAGGCCCGGCGGCAGCGCCCGCTCCACGAGCACGTCGACCGCGTACGTGACGCGCCGGACCGCGTCGACGTTCTGCCCGACGAACGGCACGTTCGTCGCGATATCCCACAGCGGCCCGTCGACGGTGCGGACGGCGAGCGTGACGTTCGCCTGGATCTCGTCGGTCGCGGCGCGCACCTCGGCGGTGTCGGCGGCGGCGAGATCGGCGCGCAGCGCCTCGATCCCCGCCGCCGCCCGCTCGACGGCGGCGCGGGCGCGCTGCGCCTCGGACCAGAACTGCATCGCGAAGGCGCCGGCGACGACGCCGCCCACCAGCAGCACGGTGAGCAACGCGACCACGATCCACGGCCACGCGCGCCTGCGGTGCGTCGATACAGGCGTCGCCTCAGCATCGAGAACGGCCCCAGTTTGCGCACCCTCGGGTTCGGAGCGCGTGACGATCCCCCTCGTCACGAGCGTCATGGTACTCTCCGCGCCCCGAAAATATCAGGGGGAGAGCGGGCGCTCAGGTCAGGCGGCGCCAGACGCTCCGGCGGCGGCCGCCGCCTCGGGGTCGGCGATCTCGACCACGCGCCGCACGCCCGCGGCGGGGTGTGCGGTCACGAGGATCGGCAGGTGGTCGCTCAGCCCCTGCGGCAGCGTGCGCACGCGGTCGATCTCGAACCCGATCGACGTCGCGAAGTCGTAGTGGCCGCGGAAGAAGCGGTAGCGCGTGTAGGTGCGCGAGTCCGACAGGTTCAGCTCGTACCCCTGCTCGCGGATGTGCTGGCCGAGCCGCTCCTTGAACACGGGGTAGTTGTAGTCGCCGACCATGAGCGCCGGCAGCCCTTCGCCCAGCTGCTGGAGCTCGCCGAGCGCCGTGCGGATCTGGTGCCGCCGCAGCGAGTTCAGCGCCGTGAGCGGTGCAGCGTGGAACGACGCCACGATGAGGTCGGTGTTCTCGTCGATGTCGTGCAGCCGGACGCCGAGCAGCCGCTCCTCCGCGGGCTTGAGCACGCGGTCGTGCAGCGACTTCTTGAGCGCCAGCGCCCGCACCTCCACCGCGCGGTACGTGTTCTCGCGGTAGTACACGGCGAGCCCGAGGCGGTTGCGCTGCGTCGAGTCCGCGAGCCGCAGGCCCGAGATCGCTTCGGGGATGTCGGACGTGTCGGCCTCCTGGAGGCACAGCACGTCGGCGCCATGGCGCTCCACCAGGTGAGCGAGCTCCCCCGCTGCCCGATGCTTGCGCAGGTTGTACGAGATGACCTTCATGACGACCACAGCCTATGCCGCGGACGTTTCACGCGGATGGCCTTGACAGGAAGTCCAAATGTACGAAATCCGGATGCTGCGGCTCTTGAGTGGTGTGCCGGTTCACGGCATCCGAGCGTGAAGCCCCGCACCCCGATCCTGGAGGACCCCATGACCGCTGCATCCCCGAAGACCGTCCGCGCCGAGCTCGCCGACGCCCTCGACGCGAGCCGCGCCGCCCGCGAGACCGCCGAGCGCGAGCTGCACCGCAGCGTC
>DATEOM010000403.1:0-2321 GCA_035274105.1 Microbacterium sp. | reverse complement strand
ACCGTAGAATCTCTTCGATCGTGCGGTCAGGACATCGCACAGGAGCGAACCCCCGACAGGATGATCGTGACTTCACCGCGAGCCCCGCGGCGTGCCCCGCGCCACGCACCGCGCCTCGTGACCGCCGGCGTGGCGGCCGTGGCGGTGCTCGCCGGGCTTCTGCTGCCGGCTCCGGCGATGGCGGCTGACCCGACGCCCACGCCCTCGCCGTCCGCGACCTCCTCGATCCCCGCGGGCACCACCCCGTTCACGCTGTCGCCCGTGGCGAACGGCATCGTGAATCCCGGCGACCTGCTGAGCGTCTCGGTCTCGATCCAGAACGGCACGGGTGCCGAGACGGCGCCCGTGAGCGTCACGCTGTCACTCGGGCGCACGCCGATCGCCGACCGCGACGACCTCGGCGACTGGCTCGACGGCACGACCGCCGGCGTCGCGCTCGAGGCGATCGGGGTCGGCGAGATCCCGGCGGTCGAGCCTGATGGGTTCCAGGTGCGCAGCATCACGGTCGCGGCCGACCATCCCGCGCTGGCGGGCCTCGCCCCCGGCGTCTACCCGCTCGCCGCGTCCTACCCCGGCGCGGAGGGGACCGTCACGTCGACGAGCACGATCATCGTGCCGCCCACGGAAGGGGCGGACGTCGGCATCGGCGTGATCGTCCCGATCACCGCGGGCGCCCTCACTGAGGGCCTTCTCACCGCGGAGCAGCTCGCCGAACTCACCGCGCCCGACGGCGACCTCACCCACCAGCTCGACGGCGTCACCGGAACCGCCGCGATCCTCGCCGTCGACCCGGCCGTGCCCGCGTCGATCCGCGTGCTGGGCACCTCGGCGCCCGAGTCCGCGCTCCTGTGGCTCACGCGCCTCGAAAGCATGCAGAACTCCCGCTTCGCCCTGCAGTTCGGCGATGCCGACGTCACCGCGCAGCTGCAGGCGGGCCTGCCCCGGCCGCTGCAGCCCACGTCGCTGACCGCGTACATGTCGGCGGCGAACTTCGCCGCGCCCACGCCGACGCCGACGCCCACCCCGGCACCGTCGGACACGCCCACGACGGCGCCCACGCCGCAGCCCGACAGCGCGCTGCCGAGCACGGCAGAGCTGCTGACGATCGGCCCCGCGACCCGCCAGGGCGTGTACTGGCCCGCCGGCGGCACGGCCGACGCCCAGATCGTCTCGAGCCTCGCGGGCCTTGCCACGGACGACGGCACCGCCCCGCTGACCCTCATCCCCTCGTCCACGACGGACGCCGGCTCCGACGGCCGCACCGTGTCGGCGCACGGCCGCGTCGACGACAGCGAGGTGCTCGTCTACGACAGCGACGTCTCCACGGCCCTCGACGATGCGTCGCAGCAGGAGGAGTTCTGGTTGCGCGGCGCTCCGCTCACCACCGCCACGGCGTACCTCGCCTTCGCGGCGGCCGAGACGAACGGCCCGCTGCTCGTGACCGTCGGCCGCGGCGACGGACGCTCGCGCATCGAGCTCAGCGCGGCGATCTCCGCCGCCTTCTCCGCGCCCCAGGTCACGCCGCGAGCGATCGCGATGGTCGCGGCGGGCGAGGCCTTCGACGTCGAGCTGACCGATGTCGAGGCGTCACCCGAGCGTGCGGCTGCAGCATCCGCTCTCGTCGCAGACGAAGGCGAGCTCGCCCGGTTCGCGACCATCCTCGACCAGCCCTCGTTGCTGACCGGGCCCGAGCGGGCCGGCATCCTGCAGGTGCTCGGCGTCGCGTGGATCAGCGACCCCACCTGGCCCACCGTGCTCGCCGACCACCGCACCGCGACCGCCGGCACGCTGGACTCCGTCGCACTGCTCCCCACGAGCCCGAGCGATCTCTACGGCTCGAGCGCCGCCCTGCGGTTCTGGGTGCGCAACGATCTGCCGTACCCGGTCAATCTCGTGCTCTACACGACCCGCGACAACCTCCGCCTCGATGTGCAGGGCGAGACCCCCATCGTCGCGACGCCGCAGAGCAACACGCGCGTCGAGGTGCCGGTGCAGGCCCGCGTCGGCCGCGGCGACGTCACCCTGACGCTGCAGCTGCGCAGCCCCGCCTTCGTCGCCATCGGCGAGCCCGAGTCCGTTCAGATCAACGTCTACGCCGACTGGGAGGGCGTCGGCATCGCCGCCCTCGCCGCGCTCGTCGGCATCCTCCTCCTGTTCGGCATCGCCCGCACCGTCCTGCGCATGCGCCGGCGACGCAAGGGGACGGATGCTGCCGCCCCGGGTAGTGCCGAGGGCGAGACGCCGGACGGGGTCGCGCCGGAGGGGGATGCGCCGGAAGGGGCCGGGCTGGATGCCGAGGGTCAGCCCGGGGCCGCGGCCGA
>DATEOM010000402.1:0-25782 GCA_035274105.1 Microbacterium sp. | reverse complement strand
AGCCTCGATCCACCGGTGAGCCTCGGGTGGGCCGGGCTGGCGTGATCGGCGTGCGGTGACGTGTCGAGGGCAGGGGGGAGTTCCGGGCGTCGCATCCCGGTCGTCCACTGGGCTCCTCGGTCGTGCCGCGGTTGCGGCGATGGTCAGGCGACCCCGACTGGCGGCGGTGCGTGCGTGACCGTGAAGAGCCGGTCGAACGCGTTCTGCCAGGGCCAGGCCTCGGGCAGGTGGAGCATGATCCGGCGCGCGGAGCGCGCCAGCCGTGCGGGGACGTGGATCAGGGTGCGGCGGATCGTCGCGGTCGTTGCTCTCGCGAGCCGTCCCGCGCGGTCGGCGATGACCCCAGCAGCACGGGTGAGGTTGAACGCGATGACGGCGAGGACGAGCCAGGCGCTGTTCGCAGCGAACACCCCGGAGGGCAAGTGCGCGAGGGGGCCCGCCTTGAGGTCGGCGTGGACTTGCTCGATGATCGCGTGACCGCGGTGGGTCTTATCGGCTTCGACGGTGTCCGTCGCGCTCTTGCTGGTGGTGGTGAAGAACGCGTGGTGCCGGTAGACGTCGAACAGGGTGGGCTGCTCGACCTGCCGCGGGTTCAGATCGGGGATCCGGCGGACCACCAGGCGCCCAGCGACCTGTTCCGCCTTCTTCCGTGAACGGAACGCGGTGAACCCGATCTCGGCGACCTCCGCTTTCGAGATCAACTGACCGGTGGTCTCGTCACGGATCGAGTCGGTGTACTCGATCATCGTCCACGCGTTCTCGGGAATGGTCGCGATCGCGGCCTTCACTGCCGGGTCCATCCGAACGGTCACGGACACGTCGGCGCCCGCTTTGATCGCGGTGCCGACGGTCGCGTGGCCGTAGAACGCGGAGTCCGCCCGCAGCAACGGCCGGACGGCAGTCGCGACGCCGGTGCGGCGCAGGGTGGCCAGAGCGTCACCGACGATCCGCGCGGCGCCTTTCGGGGACCCGGTCTTGCCCTGCCGCAACCGCTGCCCCAGGATCACCGGCGCCGACGACGACGTCGACGCGGTCGCGATCAGGGCGTTCAAGCCGCGGACGCCGGAGTACCCGAACCCGGCGCCCTGCTTCTGGTAGCCGTGGACCTCGATGATGGTGTCATCCAGATCGACCATCACCCGCTCCCCGTCTCGCACCCGCAAGAGTGGCGTGTCGGCGGTGAGGTTCCCCAGGACGCGAGAGGCGACCGCGTCGAGTTGACGGACGTGTCCGAACCGGAACTCCCGTAGGAACGATCCCAGCGTCGACGGCGCATAGGTCCGCTCGAACAAGCGCCCCATGCCGCCGTGACGGAGCAGGTTCATGTCGTCGATCGAGTCCGCCCCCGCGAGCATCCCCGCCACCAGCGCGGCGACCTTCGCGCCCGCGTTCGCGCCCTTGTGCGTCGGGACACTCAACCGAGCCTGAGCCAGCTCTGCCAGCCCGGCCCGCTGCGCAAGCCGAAGCATCGGCACCAGCCCCGCCGCCGACACAAGATTCGGATCATCGAACACCGCAGACACCGCGGCAGGAGCGTGCTTGAATTGCATCTACGAGATGCCTCTCGGACTGGGTGAATAGGACCTTAGACAAGCTCTATTCTTCCCGGTCAGAGGGGCATTTCTCTGTCACGGCACCCGATCAACACCCCGACTCATCGGTGAATCGAGGCTTAGCCGATGCTCCCATCCTCAGCCCCGCCTCGATTGCTGCGATCACCCGATCCAGTGACAGCACCCTCATCATCGAGTCATCACGCGGCCCGATCTCACTGGAACCGTTCCGCGACCTCCACGACTCCCGGTACATCGTCTGCTTCCCGGTCGCCGTGGCCGACGGCATCGGCAAGCGGCGCGAGGCGCTGTCCGAGCGGGACCGGCACGCGCTCTCGTTGGACGGTCGCACAATCGACCGTGTCGCGCTCGGTGAACAGCAGCCTGAGACCGATCACGGCCTCACTGGCGACGGTGACACCGGCAGCACAGGAAGCACCCGATGGCGTACGACCACCGGCGCCTTCGAAGTCGCTCTGCGCGACTACCTGAACGTCGCCACCGTGCTGCGCGTCTCGTTGTTTGCGCACGACGAAGACGAAGGGTTCCGGATCCTCGTCGATGGGGCACCGGTCGCGCGCGCCTTGAACACTGCGTCCGCCAGCGTGTCCGGAACGATGCAGCACGAGGATTTCCCCATCCCGCGTGGGCTGCCCGACAGCGTCAGTCGCGTCGTGCGCGTCGAAGCTGTGGCGGGCAGATCCACCCCTCGCTTGATCGAGCTGCGGCTGCTCCGCTAACCTCTCGAGGCTTCCGACGTGTCCCGCGTCAAGTAGTTGGCAGGAGTTCTTCGATTTCGAAGTTGGGGATGGTGGGGTCGGCGGTGCCGGCGTAGACGTCGGCGGGCCGGTTCCAGGCGATCGCTTCGTGCGGGCGGACGTGGTTGTAGTCCTGCCGGTAGGCATTCACGTGCTCGACGAGCTGGAGGCCGTCATCGATCTCTTCCCGGAACAGCCACTCGTACTTCATCGTCCCGAACCCGCGTTCGCGTGACCCGTTCTGCCCCGGCGACCTCACCCGGGTGCGGACGTGCCGCAGCTCCGGGTGCGTTGCGATGAACGCTTCGAACGTGAACGACCGGAACGGACCGCCGTTATCAGTCACGATCGTCAAGACCGGGGCGATCTCCCCGGTCTGCTCGTCGACCTCACACTCATCGATCAGCGGGTGCCCGAGCAGCCTCTCGGCTTCGATCAGAGCGAGCTCGACCGCGGCCACGGCGTCGTGCATGTTCGCCGTCGGGGACACGTGCGCGTCGAACTCGTACTTCGCCCAGTAGTCCCGACACGACGCGATCCGCCACGTCCCACCCGTGGTGGTCTCGTACTCGGAGAAGTCCAACTGCCACACCTGGTTCGGGCCGCCCGGTTCCTTCGCGAACGCGGCCTTGCGGCGCTCGGCGAGCTTGCGGCGTTCGCGCTGGTAGTTCGCCTCCAGGATCAGGCCCTCGTCGCGCAGCAGCCGCAACACGGTCGCCTGCGACACCCGGTGCCCATCGTGACGGGTCATCGCCCACACTTTCCGGTGCCCCCACGCCGGATGCGCCCGCGCGTGAGCGATCACGACGTCGCGCACGGCGGCCCGGGACGGCTGCGGCCAGGGGCCTTTCGGTGGCTGAGAGGTGCGGGCCCTGGCCTGCCAGCGCCGCCAGGTCCGCTCGGGCATGTCGATCAGGCGGCAGAACCTCGCGGTCGACATGCTCGCGTCGATGCGGATCACCTCGAGGTCCTCGAAGGGCCCAAGCGTCCCTCCGCGCTCTTCTTCCAGACCCGGATCTCGACCGCGGCTTCACCCAGCGCAGTGGTGAGCTCCGCGACCTCGTCCTCGAGCTGCTGCTCTCGGGTCGACGGTTTGGACTTGCCCGCCTCGATGCCCGCCTTGCCGCCCTCGAGGAACTGCCGCTTCCAGTTCCCGATGGCTTGCTCGGAAACCTTCTCCCGGCGAGCGGCTTCCGCGATCGAGATCTCACCCTGGAGCACGGACAACACGATGCGGAGCTTCTTCTCCGCCGGGATCGTCGGTGGACGACTCATGATGACTCAAACCTTTCGATAGGAGCGTTGCCTCAGCAACTAACTACCCCTGCCACCTAGTCTGACGCGCGACAGACGTGCCCACGTCTGCGGGCATCATCGGCTTGGCTTCCTCCCACACGACCACGAGCTCCACTCGGCGAAACCGCCAACCTTCGGGCGTGCGCACAACCTCGTGTTCATACCAGCCACCAGCATGCGCGTTATCTGTCCGGTCATCGCTGAATACGTGCGTCGCGGTCAGATACGCCCGCGACGTCGCCACGTCACCGTCGATCTGGATGTAGATGTTTCCCAGATGATGGTGCGTCTTCCAGGATTCCGGAGGGGTTGGCATCGTGAGGATCGCGTCGCGACCGTGCGCGGTGTGGAAGGGCAGAACAAGCTGTCCGTCTTCGAGGAAGTTGGACACGTAACGCTCGTGATCACGGTCGTCGACACAGCGGGCGAAATCGAGAATGAGATCTGTGATCGCTGCGCGGTCAGTCAGCCACTGCAGCTGCGCAGGGACTTCGGTGGGGTAGCTCATGAATCTCTCCAATGCTCTGCGTCCCGCAGGTTATCGACCAGACGCACATGCGTCAGGCACCTTCCACAGCCGCGTTCTGATCTTCGGCTCGGGACGGGCCGTCGCTGGGGGGACTGCCGACATGCTCCCACGCATCCGCTGGCCGGAGAGCGGCACCGCCATCGGAAGCCCCGATGGCGGTCATAGGAATCTCGGTGTTCCCACGGCGGGAGCCGGTTGGTTGACTGCCACGACCGGCGGGAGCGTCGGTATCCGTTTGAGGCGATGACGCTGGCACCTGGTGAACTCGCCTCTCCTAGAGCAGGAGTGTCAGTGAGAACATCCAGGAAATACGCGATCGCCGTGACGGTCGCCGCGCTCGCCCTGATAGTCAGCGCGTGTTCGAGCGACGATGGCGCGTCGACCTCGACGAGCACCCCCAGCGCGGAACTCAGTGCAGAGGCCCAGGCCGCGCTCGACAAGGCGTACACGGGATTCGGAGGGACGCTCGACCTCGCGTCCGTCGAGCCTGCGGAGGGAATCGACTTCTACGTCATGTCGTGCGGCGAGGCGGTCGAGACGTGTTCGGCCCCGGCGGCTGCCATGGTCGAGGCTGCCGAGGCTGCGGGCTGGAGTGGAAACATCGTCGACGGCAAGCTGAGCCCCGAGGGGTTCGCCACCGCGATTCGCCAGGCGACGGCCGCAGGAGCCGACGTGCTCGTGCCCGTCGGCATCAGCTGCAGTGTGGCAGCCGCCGCGTTCACCGAGGCGAAGGACGCGGGCGTCACCATCGTCGGTGGCGGTGGTATCGATGATTGCGAACCCAAGGTGTGGGACGCCGAGCGGTTGTGGATCGAAGAACCGCCCAGCCCGACGGGGATCTTCGGCGCCTTCGGGATCCTGCAGGCTGACTACGTCGTCGGCAAGACCGACGGCGACGTCAAGGCAGTCGTCATCAACCTGACGTCGAACCCGTGGGGCCACCTGATCACGGGGGCGTTCTCGGACGAGCTCGCCTCGCTGGACGGCGGAGAGGTGCTCGAGCAGGTCGATGTGGCCGACCCTGAGATCGCCGACGGCTCGTACGTGCAGAAGGTCGTCAGCGCGCTCTTGGCCCACGCCGACGCCAACGCGCTGATCGTGCCCACTGATGCCTACCTCGTGAACGGCCTCGCCGCTGCGATCGACCAGGCCGGGCTCGCTGACAAGCTGGTCGTGGTCGGCAACTTCGGTTCCGAGGCAGCGCTTGACATGATCCGCGCCGGCCAGCCTGGTATCACGGCGACGATCGGCGACGCCCAGGCGTGGGAATCGTGGGGATCGGTTGACACAGCGGTCCGCGTACTCGCTGGTCAGGAGCCTGCATACATCGGTCAGTCCGTCCAGGCCATCGACGCCGACAACAATCTGCCGGACTCGGGCCCGTACAACGGGAGCATCGACTGGAAGTCCAAGTTCCTCGACTCGTGGGCCAAGTGACCGACGCGACGACACAGCCGGGAGCGGTGGGGGTCACCCCCGCCGCTCCCGGCACGTCGAACTCCGATCTCGCCCTGCACATCCAGCATCTTGACAAAGACTTCGCTGGCACCAGGGCTCTCAACAACGCCTCACTGCGCGTGCGGCGCGGTACCGTGCACGCACTCCTCGGCGGCAACGGCTCGGGCAAGTCGACGACGATCAAGATCCTCGCCGGCGTCTACCCTGCGGATGCCGGCGAGCTCGAGATCTTCGGGCGGCCCTACGATCTGGGTGCCTACACGCCGGGAACGGCTCAGGAGGCGGGCCTGCGCTTCGTCCACCAGGACCTCGGACTCTTCGCTGATCTGTCGATCGAGGAGAACTTCGCGCTCGACGCGGGTTACCCGCTGCGGGGACCCCGCATCGACTGGCGGTCGCTTCGCAGGCGGGTCACCGACTTGCTGGCCGACTATCAGCTCGATGTCGATCCCCGCTCCCCGATTCAGACTCTCCGTCCGTCGGATCAGACGATGGTCGCCATCGCACGCGCCCTCCAGAGCCAAGACGCCGACAGGCAGCTCATTCTCGTGCTCGATGAGCCGACCGCGAGACTCGCGGCGCACGAGTCCGAGCTGCTCCTCGAACGGGTGCGAGTCCGCGCCCGACTCGGGCAGACCTTCGTCATCGTCAGCCACAGGCTCCGCGAAGTGCTCTCCGCCGCAGAAGACTTCACCATCTATCGCGACGGACGCGTCGCGGGCGCGCTCGTGGACGAGTCGCCCAGTGAGGACCGCCTCATCGAGATCATGGCGGGCCGATCGGTGCATGCGCTCAGACCGACGGGCGACGTCGCCCACGCCGGCCGCCAGCCCGTGCTCTCGGTCGCCGGCCTGCGTGGTGGGCCCGTGCGAGGTATCGACTTCACGGTGCACCGTGGAGAGATCCTGGGCATCACGGGGCTCGTCGGATCGGGGCGCTCGAGTGTGCTGAAGATGATCTTCGGCGAGCACGCCCCCGACAGCGGGTCGATGCAGCTGGGAGACGCCGCCTATGAGCCGCGCCATGTCAGCGACGCAATGCGCGCGGGTGTCGCAATGGTGCCCGAGGATCGCGTTCGGGAAGCCGCTTTCATGGACCAGTCGGTCACAGAGAACCTCGCACTGGCCACCCTCTCCGAGTCCTGGAGCAACGGAACCATGCCGCGCGGCCGCGAGCGGGCCGCATCCAGGAAGCTCATCTCCGAGTTCGGGGTGAAGGTCGCGGGGCCGGATGCGATGTTCTCCTCCATGTCCGGCGGCAATCAGCAGAAGGTGGTGCTGGCGCGCTGGATGCAGCGCGAGCCGAAGCTGCTGCTGCTGGACGAGCCCACGCAGGGCGTCGACGTCATGAGCCGGGCGGACATCTATGCGAGCATCCGCCGCGCCGCAGCCGACGGCTGCGCCGTGATCGTCGCGTCCAGCGATCTCGCCGAGATCAACGCGTTGTGCGATCGCACGCTCGTGCTCAGCGGCGGTCGGATATCCGATGAGGTATCGGCCGGAGAACTCGACGTCGACGGACTCACGAGCCTCGTGCTGCGCGAGAAGACCACCCCCGATGCCCCCACGGAGCAGACACCTCATGACTGATACGCAAACCCCACCGACGACGGCGACCGTCTCCATTCCCGTCAAGCACACCCCCAAACCGCTGCGCGTCCTGGAGAGCTATGCGCTGCCGCTGCTGACGGTCTTGGTCTACGCATTCTTCTGCGTGTTCCCGCCATCGTCGGCCTCCTTTCCTACGATCAACAACCTGAACGTGATCCTCGGCAGCCAGGCGGTCATCGCGCTCATCGCGATCGCAGCGCTGTTCCCCCTCGTCTGCGGATACTTCGACTTCTCGCTCGGCGCCATCGCCGTCATGACGCAGGTGATGACAGCGGGCCTCATGTCGGTGTTCGGAGCGCCGCTGTGGCTGTCGATCGTCATAGCCATGGCGCTCGGGGCGCTCGTCGGCGTCGCAAACGGCTTCTTCGTCACGAAGCTCCACATGAGCCCGTTCGTGACAACGCTCGGCATGTCGATGCTGCTCGCGGGACTGATGTCGTGGTTCACCGGGGGGCGGACGTTCGTGAGCGATATCGACCCGGCGATCGTCAAGTTCGGTTCGTCGCGATTCGTCGGCATCCCGCTGGTCTTCTACATCACAGTGGGAGTGGCGCTGGTCGCGTGGTACTTCTTCACCCACACTCCGTTCGGTCGATCGCTCTACGCCATCGGGTCCAATGCGACGGCGGCGAAGCTCGTGGGCCTCCCCGTGAAGCAGAACGTGTGGTGGAGCTTCATCGTCGCCGGCTTCATCGCAGGCGGCGCCGGCGTCCTGCAACTCGCGCGGGTCGGGAGCGCGACCGCTTCCGACGGCGGCACGATGCTGTTCCCGGCACTCGCTGCCGTGTTCCTCGGCGCGACGGCGATCAGACCGGGCTTCTTCAATGTGTGGGGTACCGTGATCGGGGCGATCTTCGTCTCGGTCTCGGTGAGCGGACTCGCGCTGTCGGGAGCGAGCGGCTGGGCGTCGAACGTGTTCAACGGGCTCGCGCTTCTCGCTGCGGTCGCGTTGTCGACGTACCTCGGTCGCAGCAAACGACAGATGTGAGCCGATGGTGGCGCGGTGTGAGCCGCGCCACCATCCCTCCTTCTTTCCACGCCCGAATCATCCCCGGCCGCGACTGCGAGGTACCGCCTGCGCCGCTCGCGTTCCCGATCGACGAGCACAGGGGGGGGGCATGCATCAATGAGTTGGACCTTGGTCCAACCATCGGTTCTGGAGACGGCACACGAGCCGCCGGCTCTCCGATTGCGACGATGAGAGTTCTCAATGCCGTCCCAGATGCGATGCCCGGCATGCAGGACGTGTCCGCATCATGGATGCTGGGCGCCGTCGACATTGTTGGCACTGACTGTCGACGACCCGTCGGACTCCCCGGCGGAGCTATCGGATCCGCTGATAATCCCCATAGCAAACCGCAGATTCCTCAATGACGAGCCAGGACTGAAGATGGACAGTGCGGGTGCCGCGTAGACGCCGGACCCGCTCGACATCGTCACGTTCGACGCAGAACAGACAGGAAGCCATGACCGACAGACTCGTGTCTCACCTCCGATACGCCGCCCTCGCGGTGCCGAATTTCGAGGAGGAGCGAGACTTCTTCAGGAAGTACTGGGGGCTCACCGAGGTCCACGCCGAGCCGGGCCTCAGCTACCTCGCCGCCGAAGGATCCACGGAACCGTTCATCCTGCGACTTCGCGATGGCGAGAAGCGGGTCGACCTGGCTGCGTTCGCGGTCGCAAGCCGTGAGGACTTGCTCGCACTTGCTGCCAAGCTGGAGTCTGAGGGTGTGCAGTTCGTCCACCCCCCACAGGAGCTGACCGGGTTCGGGGGAGGGTTCGGCTTCCGAGTGTTCGACGGCGACGGACGCGTGCTCGAGTTCTCGGTCGGATATCAGACGCGCGAAGCGCGAAAGATCCGGGAGCGCGAGCCGATCCCCGCAAAGCTGTCGCACGTCGTCTTCAACTCGGCCGACCTGAACCGCACGGCGCAGTGGTACATCGATCACCTTGACTTCGCGATCTCGGACTCGCTCGTGCGACCCGACGGCGTCGAGATGATGCACTTCATGCGCTGCAACGAGAATCATCACTCGCTCGCGCTCGCGATGGGTCCGCACCACTCGCTTCACCACCTTTCGTTCGAGATGCGAGGCATCGAAGAGTGGATGCGCGGGGCCGGCAAGATCCTGCGCTCCGGAGCGCGGATGATCTGGGGTCCCGGCCGCCACAACGCCGGCGACAACACATTCACGTACTTCCTCAGCCCCGCCGGCAACACGATCGAGTACACGACCGAGCTGGCGGTGCTCGATGAAGAGACGTGGGAGCCGCACCGGCTCGATATCTCGCAGGTGTCGACGCAGGATCAGTGGGGCACGGCAGCGGTGATGAGCGAGCTCATCGCGCGCGAGTCGTTCAATGACATCGACAAGGGCCTGTTCGTCGCACCTCCCGTGTGACGCGACGCGGATTCGAGGAGACTGAGATGGCACGGATACACTTCGCCGCCGATCACGGCGGCTACGAGCTCGGTCGAGCGCTTGAGGCGCGGGCGCGCGCTGCCGGACACGACGTCGCGTGGCACGGCGCAGACGAGCTGGATCCCGGAGACGACTACCCTGCCTTCGCGATCCGCGTCGGCGCGTCGGTCGTCGAAGACCAGGATGCGGGGATCGACGCCTTCGGCGTTCTCGTGGTCGACGAGAGCGACGCCGGAATCATCGCGGCGAACAAGGTGAACGGCGCTCGCGCGGTCGGCGCTGCCTCACCCCGCGCGGCGGCGAACACCCGCCAGGTCGTGGACGCCAACGTGCTCGTCTTCGCAGGGATCGCCTTCGAGGAGAACGCTTGGCTGACGATGGCGGCGTTCATCGCGACGCCGCTTCCGCACAATGTAGAGCGAGGACGCCAGATCCTGCAGATCGAGGAGTACGAGAACTCGGGAACGATCGAGGGCTGGGCTGTTCAGCTCGAGCCCGAGCAGATCGTCGTCGCCCGCGACTGAAGCAGGACATGAGAGAAGGCGCGGACCGCGGTCCGCGCCTTCTCTGTGTTCGGCTCAGGCGGCGAGCTCGTCGAACGTCTCGGCGATCCAGTCGGCGATGATCGCGCCGACGTAGGGCATGTTGTCGACCGAGATGTGCTCGGTCCCTCCTTCAGGGTCGTCGAAGAGCCGAAGCTCGCGCTTGGGCGAGTTGACGGCCTGCTCGTAGGACTGGTGGGCGTACTTCACGTTGATCTGCCGATCGCCGACACCGTGGGTGACCAAGAAGGGCGCCGTGATGTTCTCCACCACACCGTTCAGGTGCATCCCCTTCGTCTTCTCGATGAAGTCGGCCATGTCGCTCGCCCCCCACACCCAGAACACGTGGTCCCAGTAGTGCGGCACAGGGTTCTCGCCCTCACGATTGCGACGCGCCTCTTGCACTTCGGACCAATTGTGGTTGGCGCCCCATGCCACGCCGAGTGCCAGCCGCTTCTCGAAGGCGAGCGCGCGCGGCGCGTAGTAGCCGCCGAGCGACCAGCCGACGATGCCGATCTGGCGCGGGTCGATGTCGAGCGACTCGGCGTTCTGCTCGAGCCAGTCGATGATGGCCGATGCCCAGGCCTCGGTATCGTGGCGTGCCGTGAGGCCGCGCAGCCGCAACGCCTCGCCGGAGCCGGGAGTGTCGATCATCAGCGTGGAGATGCCGCGTTCGGCGAGCTGCTGGGGGAACTGGGAGTAGTACATCATCTCCTTCGTCGAGTCGAGCCCGTTCCACTGGATGATGACGGGGCGGGGCCCGTCCCCGGCTGCGCGGTAGAAGTAGCCTGGCAGCGCGGACTCCTCGTAGGGCACGTCGACGGCAGTGACCGGCGTGCCGGAGAGCTCGACATGCTTGAGGAGCAGGTCGATGGACTTCTGGTAAGCCGCTGTGCGTCCTTCCCACTTCGGCGACTGAAGCCGCTCAGCCTGCGAGGTATACAGCGAGGCCCGATAGTAGGTCTCGCCCGCCCCGATGCGACGCCCGCGGGCTTCGTCATCCGCTGCTTTCGCGATCAGCCGATCGGCGACGGCCGACCATGCGGCATAGAGCTCCTCGGTGCCGGCGTCGTCACCGTTCTGCGACGCGAGAAGCACCGGTTTGCACGCGCGATCGACCTCATCGATATACCCGCCGCAATTGAGGGTCGATACTGCAGCAAGGCTCCAGACGTAGTTCGTCGGAAAGTACATGAACATGAGTTCTCCTTCAGTGACGCGGCGCGCCGGGGGATGGGGGGACGATGGTGGATGCTGCGGCGATTCGATCCGCGATGAGCTTCGAGCCCGCCGACGAGGCGTAGCCTCCGTCGATGGGGATCTCTGCGCCCGTGACGTAGGCGGCGGCGTCGGAGAGCAGGAACGCCACCACCTGCGCGACGTCGTCGGACTCGCCGAAACGCTCGAGCGGCGTGAGCTCCAGCTGGGTGGACCGCATCGCTGCGGGGACTCGGGAAGTCATGGCGGTTTCGATGAACCCCGGGTGAACGATGTTCGCGCGGATGCCGCGTGGACCGAACTCGGTCGCTGCGACGTGCGTCAGACCCCGCAGCGCCCACTTCGATGAGGTGTAGGCCACGGGGTAGTGCGCCGTGAGTGCGGCGACCGAGCCCACGTTGACGATCGACGACCCGGCGGCCATCAGCGGCACGAGGGCTTGAATCCCCAGCATCGCGCCCGTGACGTTGATCGCGAAGACGCGATCCCAGTCCTCGCGATCGGTTTCGCCCAGACGCGACCGATGGGTGATTCCGGCGTTGTTGACCAAGCCTTTGAGCGGCAGACCCTCCGACAGCTCTTCGACCGCCCGGACGAGGGCGTTCCAGTCGTCAGGCTGGGTGACGTCGAGCCGCGCGTAGTTCACCGTCGTGCCCGCGTATGCGTCGGGAGTGATCGATTCCACGTCGACGGCGATCACCCGCCCGCCGAGCCTTGCCAGAAGCAATGACTCGCTGAGGCCCTGGCCTCGCGCGCCTCCGGTGACGACGAAGACTCTGCCTTCTATGCCGGGCAGCGCGATCATGCTGTCGCCGTGCGCTCGCGTTGACGGCTGCGCGGACGTGCGCGAGGGATCTCCGGCGCGATGACGGGGTCGCCGACGAAGGCCAGAAGCTCGCCGATGCCCTCCACGCGCATCCTCACCTCATCTCCGCTGCGCAAAGGCGCAGGCGTGAGTTCTCCGCGCCGCCCCCAGAGTTCTGCGAGACATCCGCCGTTTCCGACGGTGCCCGAACCCAGCACGTCGCCGGGGACCACGCGCGAGTTCCGTGATGCGTAGGCGACGAGTGAGGCGAACGTCCATCCCATGTTCGACGTGAGATCGGCGCCGATCAGGTCGCCGTTGACGTACACCTCGGCGCGAAGAGCGAGAAAGCCGTCGTCGTCGACGAAGGGTGCGACTTCATCTCTCGTCACGATCCAGGGACCGAGACTCGTCGCGAAGTCCTTTCCTTTCGCGGGGCCGAGGCGCACCTTCATCTCGCGGCCCTGAAGATCACGGGCGGACCAGTCGTTCATGATCGTGTACCCGAAGATCGCGTCGTCGGCGGCGTCAAGGGAGAGGTTGGATCCCCCGGCCCCGCCGACGACGACCGCGAGCTCGAGCTCGAAGTCGAGTCGCTCGCAGACGGGCGGACCGACGGGCTCGCCCGGGCCCAGCACCGTGTGGGGGTTCGTGAAGTAGAACGTGGGGGCGTGGTACCACTCGGCCGGGACTTCGCTTCTGCCGTCGATGGCGGCGCTCACCCCTTCGACGTGCTCCTCGAACGCGACGAAGTCCCGGATCGCCGCGGGCACGAGTGGTGCAAGCAGCGTGAGCCCGGCAAGAGGGAGTGCGGAATCGTGATCGGCTCGCTCCTGCAGGCCGGCGAGGGGCTCAAGACCACCCGCCAGCACGTCGGCGACCGTCAACCCGTCGGGAAACGGGACGGCGCGGTCGTCGATGAGGAACCCCTCGCCGACCACGCCGTCCGCGTCGCGCCAGCGTGCGAGTCTCACGCGGGCTCCGCGAGCTTCTGCGAGACGGAGAAGATCAGGCCGCCGGCATCGGCTTCGCGATTGTGCTCGAGCTGCCACTGGCCAAGCTGCACAGACGCGTCGACCACCATCTTGGCCCGCGGGAGGCGACGCGCATGGAACGCGTCCCAGAGGTCCTGGTCGACGACGTCGCGCGTGGTGAGCAGCTCGGTGAGGACGAGCGCGTCCTCGAGTCCCTGCGCGGCACCCTGGGCCATCGTCGGGGGGCACGAGTGTGCCGCGTCGCCGATGATCACCACGCGGCCCCGGTTCCACGGCTCGTCGACGATATGACGGGTGAACCAGGTGTAGTGGGCCTCGGCTCCCCCTTCGAGATCGGCGCGAATCGAGTTCCACGGGCCGCCGTACGCGCGGGACTGCTCCAGCATGAGCGTCCGCGCCTCGTCTTCACTCGCGCCGAAATGATCCGCGGCGTCGCCGACGAGGATCGCGTACATCGAGTCGTCGCCGGTCGGGGTGTAGCCGGCGATGTAGACCGGCCCGCCGTAGTAGAGCTCGGTGCGCTCGACCTCGGCCGGACGCGAGACGAACGCGCGCCAGATGCCCATTCCGGTCGGAACAGGCTTGACCTCGATGCCGATCAGCTCGCGGATCGTCGAGTGGAGGCCGTCGGCGCCGATGAGCAGGTCGTATACACCGACGGACGTGCCGTCGACGAAGATCTCGACGCCGTCGTCGGTCTGCTCGAGTCCCGAGACCTTCGAGTCGCACCGCACGGTTGCGCCCACTCGCTCGGCGTGTTCGAACAGGATGCGAGTCAGGTCGGGGCGGGGCATGCCCATACCGGCGGGGTAGGCGGGGCCGCCGCTCTTCACGTCGGGGAGCTGCGCCACGATGGGGGCATCGGGGCCCGGCGCGCGCAGGTTGAGCCCTTCGAATGCATAGCCGGCGCTGCGGACGGCATCCCACACGCCGAGCGTGTCGAGGGAGCGCAGGGCGTTGCCCTGAAGCGAGATGCCGGAGCCGAGCGCGACGAGGTCGGGCTTTGCTTCGAAGACGTCGACGGCGACGCCCGCCTTCGCGAGTTGGATGGCAGCGGCGAGGCCGGCGACGCCGGTGCCGACGATGGCGACCTTCTGGACTGCGGTCATGGGAGGAACCCCTCTGTTCTCGGGTGGTCGTCGCGTCAGAGGATCGCGACGGGATTGATGGGTGAGCCGACCGCGCCGGTGATCGGCAGGGGAGGTGCGCTCAGGAGGAAATCGAACCGACGGCGCTCGGCGCACGCGTGACCGATCGCCTCGAGATCCCACATCTCACCGATCGTCAGTCCGATGTGCGGAATGACGACCTGATGCAGCGGTTGGAATGCGGGCACGTCGAACTCATTCGGCCGCACTTCGAAGCCCCACGTGTCGGTGGCGATCGCCGCGATCTCGGTGCGATGGAGCCAGCCGGCAGTCGTGAGCGAGAGCCCAGGCGCCGGTCCGCCCGCGTAGTCGCCCCAGCCGTCGCGGCGGGTGCGGCCATACTGTCCTGTGCGGACCAGGACGATGTCTCCTCTGCCCACTCGACTGCTCTCACCCTGGGCGCGGATGGTCGCCGCGAGGTCGGCCGCAGTGATGGCGTAGCCATCCTCGAGCTCCGCCGTGTCCGGTCGCAGGTGGCGCCCGACGTCGAGCAGGACTCCGCGGGCGACGACTGCCGACGCCGCATGCTCGATGCCGGTGATGAGATCACCCTCGCTCGTGACGACGTCCCCGGCGGGTCTGCCGTTCCATGCGATCCCGTGATCGAAGATGTGGCCGAGGCCATCCCACTGCGTCGAGCATTGCAGCGGCATGGCGATGACGTCATCCGCGCCGCCGAAGCCGTGCGGGAATCCCTGACCTCGGAACTGGGCCTCCACGCCCGTGTCCGTCATCGTGTGAACGGGATTCGTGCGCCGCCGCCATCCTTTCTGCGGTCCGTTCGTATCGAAGCTCTGGGCGAGCGAGATGACGATGCCTTCGCGGACGAGGCTCGCGGCGCGGACACGATGGGCGGGTTCGATGTGGTTCAGCGTCCCGATCGCATCGTCATCACCCCAGCGACGCCAGTTCGCGTACGCCGCGGCCCTGGCTGCGATCTCGGATGCGGGGTTCTGGCGGTCAAGGTCGGCTGGATCCTCGGACGGCGACGATGCGGGCGGTGGGTGGTCGATCATCCTTGATCCCTCTCGGTGCGCGGACAATGCGCACGGCCTACTCAATTCGACCTCACGACATCGGGCAAGACGCAGTTCGCTATCACCGATATAGACTGAACTGATAGTGCACGCTCGGCAAGCAATGGAGGACCGTGTGAATGCGCCCGGAGCACTCTCCCGTCTGGACCTGAACCTCCTGGTTTCGCTCGACGCGCTTCTGACCGAGAGGAACGTGAGCCGCGCGGCGCAACGGCTTCACTTGAGTCAGCCCTCCATGAGCGCCTCCCTCGCGCGGCTGCGCACCCACTTCTCGGACCCGCTGCTGGTCCGGCGGGGGAACATGCACGACCTCAGCCCTCTCGCCCTGCGACTGGTCGACCAGGTGTCTGCGACCCTCGAATCGGCGCGCCGCATCTTCGAGGAGCAGGCGGACTGGGACCCGGGCACCGCGACGCGCGAGTTCTCGATATACCTGTCCGACTACGGGCTGAGCACGATCGCTCCGGTGGCGTCCCGCATCGCACACGAGGAGGCGCCTCGTGTGCGCTTCCGATTCCTGCTCCACAATCCAGCGATCGTCGATGACGCGGCGGAACGATTGCGCGGGGTCGACGGCATCGTGCTCCCACACGGCTACCTGACCGAGCTGCCGTTCGTCGATCTCTGGCAGGACGATTGGATGATCGTCGCCGACGCCGACAATCAGATCGTCCGACGTGGCATGAATCTCGACGATCTGGGTACCGCCGATTGGGTGTACACCTACCAGACGCGCACGGCCTTCACCTCAGCAAGCCGCCAGCTGCAGTATCTCGGAATCGAGCCCACGATCGTGGCGGTCGTCGAGAGCTTCACGGCGCTGCCTCTGTTCGTGAAAGGCACCGATCGACTCGGGCTCGTGCAGCGAGGACTGCTGGGTTCTCTGCCGCAGATCGACGGTGTCGTGGCACTCAGGCCGCCGTTCGACGTCGTGACGCTGTCGAACGCCCTGTGGTGGCATCCGGTGCATCGTGGCGACCGCGCGCATCAGTGGATGCGCGACCTCTTCCAGCGGGCGGGGGAGGTGCTGACGCAGCAGCTCGACCTGGAATAGCCGCACAGCGCACATGTCCGACACCCCCACCGTCAACCGGATGGTCTGGAATCAGATGGCCGACTTCGGACCGGGCTCGATAACGGTCATCCCCGACGAGCTCGCCCGCCGTGGCTACACGAAGGCCTTCATCGTGACCGACCCCGGCTATCGCGCCGACCCAGGACTGACGTGACCAGTCCGACGGCGGCGATGACCGCACACGCGAGCATCACGACTCCAAGAGGGACTGCAGTGTGCTCCCCGCCGGCCCCGACGAGTGGGGAGACGATGGCGCCGACGCCGAATTGCAGCGCACCCAACACGGCGGAACCCGTGCCCGCCGCGCGCGGTGCGGCATCGAGAGCCAGCGCTGTTGCGTTGCCCAGGATGAGTCCGAGACTCGCGACGGCCACGAGAATGCTGACGATGAGTGTCCAGCTCGGTGCGCTCACGATCGCGCAGACCAGCACGGCCGCACTGCTCACGACAAGCACAGCAATCCCGGTGCTCAACAGGGACCGCAGCGAGAAGCGTCTGGTCAGTCGTGCGGACAGGGCGCTCACCAGCAGCAGACCGAGCGCGGTGATTCCGAACGTGACGCCGTAGGCCGGGGCATCCATTCCGATCAGAACCTGGTACACGAACGGTGACGCGGCGATGTAGGCCATCATCGCGGAGAACGAGAAGGCGAACGCGATCGCGTTGCCGACGAACCCCGAGGAGCGCAGATCCCGCGCCGCTGACCCATTCAACGCGCGTTCGCGGCGAATGCGAGCGCGCCGCAACGGGGGGTGCGTTTCGCGCACCGAAGCCAGCGTTGCGGCGAGCATCACCAGCGCGAGCCCCGCGACGACCCACAGGATGCCTCGCCATCCGAACGGCTCGAGGAGCATGCTGCCGAGCAGAGGAGCAACGATGGGGGCGACCCCGCCCACCATCATGACGACGCTGAAGGCACGTGCAGCGCTTCTGCCGGTGGCAAGGTCTGCGATCACTGCACGCCCGATCACCATGCCGGCTGCGCCGCTCAGTCCTTGAATGAATCGCGCGATCACCAGCACCTCGATGTTCGGCGCGAGCGCCGCTACCGCGCTCGAGACGACACAGATCGATATTCCCCACAGCAAGGGCACCAGTCGACCGAGCCGGTCGGAGAGGGGTCCGAACAGCAGCTGTCCGATAGCGACCCCGAGAAGGAAGGATGTAAGGGTCAACTGGACGCCGGTGGCAGTCGTGGCGAGGTCCGCAGCCATGTCGGGAAAGGCGGGCAGGTACAGGTCCGTGGCGAGCGGTGCGATTGCGGACAGAAGCGCCAGGACGGCGAGGAGGCCAGGAGTGAGCGCGGTCGGGGAAGCAGAAGTCTGAGAACGGAACACGAAGACCATTATAGTTAATTCGCGAACGAACTACTTCTGGGGGAGAAATGAATGACGAGGATGCTGTCGACCGCGCCAACGCAGCCTGGGCGCGTGCGTACCCAACGCTCGATACGAGTCCTGCACAGGTGCTCGCAAGGGTGCAGCGCTTGGCTGAGCTCATAGAGCGGGCTCAAACGGAGCGCCTGAGTCGTTCCATGGAGCTGCCGCTCACGAACCGAGGTGACTTCGATGTGCTGCGAACGCTCCGCAGCTCCGGTCCACCGTATGCACTGACCCCACGAGTGATCGAGAGGGGCATGCTCGTTTCGGCCGCGGGACTCACCGGCCGTCTGAAGCGGCTGGAGGCAGCCGGCTGGATCCGTCGGACAGCGTCCGAAGTCGATGGTCGGTCGGTGCTCGTTCAACTCACGGAATCCGGACTGATGGCGCTCGACAGATCGCTGCCAGGGCACTACGCGTTCGAAGCGTCGCTCCTCGACGCGATCGACCCGGCCGAGCGAGCCGTCGTGGCCGACGTATTGCGCAGACTCATCAACTCGCTTGAGGCAGCGGGTCGATCAGACTAGGCGTCGCCCGGCGATGTGTGTGCTCGCGCAGCTCGCTCGGCCGATTCGTCGCAACTCGGTTCGGCCCGCTGCTCGTCCTCGGTGAGGAGGTTGCCCTCCTCGGTCGAGGCGAAGCCGCACTGGGGGCTCAGCGCCAGCTGCTCGAGGGGGGCGAACGCCGCAGCCTCGTCGATGCGGTGCTTCACAGCATCCACGTTCTCGAGTTCACCGCTCTTCGAGGTGATGAGCACGAGCACGACCGTCTTGTCGCCCTCCGGCAGGAACCGCAGTGGCTCGAAGCCCCGCCCGCCGAATCCGACGGGAAGTCGCACCGCGTCGTCGGGACGCGACGCAGTCGAGAGCTCAGGTCGTCCGCAACGTCGCTCAGATCACGACGACCAGCTTGCCGCGCACGTGGCCGTCGCGAAGCAGTGCAACAGCGTCGTCGATTCGATCGATTGGAAAGGTCTCCTGGATGGGGACGGTCAGCTCCCCGCGCGCGATCGCCGCAGCAAGCCTGCTCAGCGAGTGGGGAGCTGCTTGGGCTCCGCTGGTCGGCACCGCGCCGCCGGGCGGCGTCGGTCCCGCTGCGATGGTCGCGATCCGCTCGGGTGCGACGCCAAGCTCCAACGCGGCCTCCGCGGTCTCGACCCCGTGCAGGTCGATCGCGGCATCCACTCCCTGGGGCGCGATCCGGCGAACCCGCTCCACGAGCCCGTCGCCGTATCGGATCGGGGTCGCTCCGAGCTTGTGGAGAAAGCCATGGTTTGCGGGGGAGGCGGTGGCGATCACTGTGGCGCCGGCCGCAACGGCGAGTTGCACGGCGAACACCCCGACCCCGCCGGCCGCGCCGCCGACAAGAACAGTGTCGCCGTCCCCGATCTCTACGGCGGCCACAGCTGCGGAGGCTGTGCGTCCGGCAATCGGCAGAGAGGCAGCCACCTGGTGTCCTATGCCGGCAGGGGTGTGTTCGAGGCTCTCCGAGCCGACGGGGACGATGACGTGTTCGGCGACTGCGCGGGCGCGCGCATCGCCGAAGACATGGTCACCTACGGCGAATCCGCTGACGCCCTCGCCCACCTCGTCGACAACGCCGGCGAAGTCGTTCCCGAAGCCCGCCGGCGCGGTCACGCCGAAGCGGGCGGCAACCTCGGGATTCGCCGCGATCTTCCAGTCCACCGGGTTCAATCCGGCCGCGTGCACCCGGACGCGTACCTCTCCAGGTCCGGCGTGGGGCTCATCACGCTCCACCAGACCGAGGGTGATGGGGTCGCCGATCTTCTGCTGACTAACGAATTTGCTCATGCAACCGTCAATCGTGCATGGTCCACCAACATTCCCTCATGACGCCGGGGCGACGTGGACGCGGCGATCACACCTCTGTCAGCGGTGATGAGAGCGTCAGCCAGCGATCCTAGACCGTGAAGGCGACAGGACGTCATCGACGAGTGAGCAGCACGGCCAGGTCCCCCGCGGAGTCCTCCAACTGCAGCAGGTCGCAGACCTGGATCGTGTCACTTTGGTGCGTAACGCTACGGATAGAGCAGGGCGAGCACGACGGTGAGGTGGGCGTGGATCGAGTCCTCGGTCGGTGCGAACATGGGGCGGGCGCGGAGGTCGGTCTTCGCCATCCGGAACGACGCTTCGACCTGGAACAGGTCGTGGTAGGCGGCGACGACCTGTCCTGCGGACGCTGTGGTGGTGGCGAGGTGGTGACGTAGCCCTTCAGCCCGGTGCACTCGCGGGCCTTCTCCACGCGTGCCCAGTTCACCCCGGGCCGCTCGCCGAGGGTCACGAACCGGTCCTTCTTGGGCGGTCTCGTGCCGGCGGCGATCTGCTCGGCGCGTTCGATCTGCTGGTTCAGCGTGATGTTGTCGCGGGTCTTGCGTTTGTGGGCGCGAGTTGCTCCTGCCCGTTCATCTCCGCGATCCGCTCCCGCGCGATCGCGACCAGCGCGGCCAGTCGCGCGTCGTCGTGGGCGGAGCCGAGATGCTCGAGGATGGTCTGCACGCCGCGACGCGTGCGGGCGATCTGCCTCGCGAACTCCATCACTTGCCGCCCATGCCCATCACGCCTGCGACCAGAGCTCGCCGTGCGAAGAGGTAGACGAGCAGGATCGGGATGATCGTGAGGATGACCGCTGCCATCAGCCCAGGGACGTTCACCGCATACTGCGAACGAAATTGGTTCAGAGCAACCGTTGCGACAGTGACCTCGGGTGATCGCGCAAGGACGAGTGGGAGCAGGAAACCGTTCCACGCCTGCAAGGCAGAGAACACCACAATCGTGGCGATGCCGCCCTTGGACAGGGGGAGCACCATGCGGCGGAACATCGTCCATGGCTTTGCGCCGTCGAGGGCCATCGCTTCGTAGAGTTCGTCACCGATGTTGCGCATCGACCCCGTGAGCACCAGGGTGCAGACCGGGATGGCGAACGCTGTGGTCGGGAGGATGACGCCGATGAGCGAGTTGTTGAGCCCGAGCTGGCTGATCAGGTAGAACACCGGAACGACGACGACCTGAGCGGGGATCGCGAGGCCAACCAGCATGAGCCGGAACGCGTTGGAGACCAGCCGGGATTGTGCTCGGACGATCGCGAACGCGAGCGGTGGGACGACGATGAGGATGAGGGCCACGGTTCCCGCGGTGACGAGCGCGGAGTTCAGCAGATTGAGGAGGAAGCCGCCCTGGATCGCGTCGGCGAAGTTCTGCAGGGTGAACTCGCGCGGGAGCGACAGGGGTCCGTGTTGACTGTACGACCGCTGCGACTCGAATGCCGCCCGCACCATGAGGAAAACGGGGATCATGACGATGAGGAGCCAGATGCCAGCGACGGTGCCACCGACAACGTTGGGACGAGTCTTCATCAGACGCCTTCCTGGGAGCTGCGCATCTGGTCGAACCGGGTGGTGCGGATCATCACGAACGAGATCGCGCTAGCGATCACGATCAGGACGACCGCGATTGCGGAGGCGTACCCGTAGTTGGAAGCGGCGCCGAATCCGGTGATGTACATGAGGTAGGCGAGGATCGTGGTCGCGCCCGAGGGCCCACCGGAAGTGATGATCAGGATCGTTTCGAACGTGGTGAACGTTCCGACGACGATGAGGATCACGGACGTCACGATGGTGTGGCCGAGCTGCGGCAGGGTGATGCTGAAGAACTGGCGTACGGTGCCAGCGCCGTCGATTGAGGCCGCCTGGTAGAGCACGGGCGGGATCGCGCGTGCCGCGCCTTGATAGATGAGGCTGTGGAACGGCACGAATTGCCACACGAGGACAAAGGTGATGACGGCCATGGCAGTGTTCGGGTTGCCGAGGAGGTTGCCGTCGCCGAACAGCCAAGGCATGGCGTCGGGGAGCCCGAAGTTCGGGTCGAGCAGCGCCGAGAAGAGGACGGCGATCGCGGCTGAGGACATCAGCAGCGGGATGAAGTACAGGGCGGCCACGATGGCTCGACCACGTTGGACGCCGGCGGTCCAGACGCCGATGAGCAGTGCGACGGGTGTCTGTGTCACCACAGCGAGAACAACCAGCACGATGCTCAGCCAGAGCGAGTGCCAGACCTGGGGGTCGGTGAACAGCTCGGCCCAGTTCGCGAAACCTATGAACTTGGGCGGGGTGATCGCGATCCCGTTGTACTTCGTGAAAGAGAGGTACACCGCGTAGCCGAGGGGAAGGATGGCGAAGATGGTGAAGAAGATCACAGCAGGTAGGGCCCACACCGGTCCGGGGCGGCCCGCGGAGAGCGTTCCGCCCCGGCGCCGATGCGTCGATTCGTCCGCCCGAGGGCGGCTCTGTCGCAAGCCGCCCTCGGCGTGTTGAGTCTGCTCGCCGAGGCGGGTAGCAGTCACGACTTGACTCCGGTTCGCTTAGCCTCGATCCACCGATCAGCCTGGGGTTGGCTGGGCGGCGTGATCGGCGGGTGGTGACGTGTCTTGGGCAGGGATGAGTTCCGGGCGTCTCATCCCGGTCGTCCACTGGGGTCTCGGTTGGGCCGCGGTCGCGGCGATGGTCAGTTGGTCGTCGCTGGTGGTGGCGCGTGGGTGGTCGTGAAGAGCCGGTCGAACGCGGTCTGCCAGGGCCAGGCTTCGGGCAGGTGCATGGTGATCCGGCGCGCGGATCGTGCCAGTCGTGCCGGGATGTGGATGAGGGTGCGTCGGATCGTCGCGGTCGTCGCTCTCGCGAGCCGGCCCGCGCGGTCGGCGATCAGTCCGGCGGTGCGGGTGAGGTTGAACGCGATCACGGCGAGCACGAGCCAGGCGCTGTTCGCGGTGAACACACCGGACGGCAGATGCGCGAGCGGGCCGTTCTTCAGGTCCGCGTGGACCTGTTCGATGATCGCGTGACCGCGGTGCGTCTTGTCCGCGACCACCGTGCCCATGGCGTCCTTCGCTGTGGTGGTGAAGAACGCGTGATGCCGGAACACGTCGAACAGCGTCGGCTGCTCCACCCGCGTCGGGTTGAGGTCAGGGATGCGCCGGACCACGAGCCGCCCCTCGATTCGTTCGGCCTTCTTCCTCGACCGGAACGCGGTGAACGGCACCTCGGCGACCTCGGCTTTGGAGATCCACCGCCCCGTGGACTCGTCGCGGATCGCGTTCGGGTACTCGATCGTCTCCCAGGCGTCCTCGCCGATGGTCGCGATCGCCGCTTTCACCGCGGGGTCCATCCGGACGGTGACCGACACGTCCGCGCCCGCCTTGATCGCGGTGCCGACGGTGCCGTGGCCGTAGAACGCGGAGTCCGCCCGCAGCAACGGCCGGACCCCGTTCCCGACCTGCATGCGACGCAGGGTCGCGAGGGCGTCGCCGACGATCCGCGCGGCACCTTTCGGGGACCCGGTCTTCCCCTGCCGCAACCGTTGCCCGAGGATCACCGGCGCCGACGACGACGTCGACGCGGTAGCCAGGAGCGCGTTCAGGCCGCGGACCCCGGAGTACCCGAACCCCGCGCCCTGCTTCTGGTAGCCGTGGACCTCGATGATCGTGTCGTCCAGATCCACCATCACCCGCTCCCCGTCCCGAACCTGCAGCAGCGCCGCCTGGCCGGTGAGGTTCTGAAGGACGCGGGAGGCGACGGCGTCGAGCTGGCGCACGTGCCCGAACCGGAACTCGCGCAGGAACGATCCCAGCGTCGACGGCGCATACGTCCGATCGAACAACCGGCCCATACCGCCGTGACGGAGGACGTTCATGTCGTCGATCGAGTCCGCACCGGTGAGCATCCCCGCGACCAGCGCCATCACCTTCGAACCGGCGTTGGAGCCCTTGTCGGTCGGGACGCTCAACCGGGACTGCGCGAGCTTGTCGAGCTGCGCCTGCCGCGCGAGTCGGAGCATCGGGACCAGACCCGCGGCCGACACGAGATTCGGATCATCGAAGACCGCGGACACCGCGGCCGGGGCATGCTTGAATTGCATCTACGAGATGCCTCTCGAATCAGACGAATAGAACCCTAAGCAAGCTCTATTTTTCCTGATCCGAGGGGCATTTCCGCGTCACGGCACCCGCTCAACACCCAGCCACATCGGTGGATCGAGGCTTAGCGGAGGGAACGGAGCCGCGCACGGCCGCTATCATCCGGCTGACGGAGGGGCCGGCTACCGGTCGTGGGTAGCGCGGCTATGGGTCGGGTTCGCGGACAGGAACCCCGCGGCCTGGGCCACCGCGGAGTCTGGCGCGCGAGGGATGCCGAATGTGAACGATAACTGTGCCACAGGACTTCGAAGGAGTCGGGATCCCTTGCAAACGCTGAGATCGCAGGTGCGGAGGATGGGGGATTCGAACCCCCGAGGGCTTGCACCCAACACGCTTTCCAAGCGTGCGCCATAGGCCACTAGGCGAATCCTCCGGGCGGCCCCGGAGGGCCGCCGACCATCCTACCCTGCTCGGCTACCCTGCCCGAACCGGCGCAGTGCCGGCGTAGACGCTCCCAGGCCGGATCACGAGCGAACGCGGCGCGAGCAGTGCGAGAATCCGGCGGGAGGGCGGCACGGATGCCAGCAGCGAGGCGCGGACGGATGCTGCGGCATCGGCCGCCGCGTCTCCCATCCAGTACGAGCGGGTACCGGCCCGCGAGTAGCTGACGCGCTCGATCGCGACCAGCACGGTGTTCATCTCCGCTGCGGTGACACCGTGTTCGGCGACGAGCCTGCCGGCGAACGCGCGCGGCGTCTCGCTCGCGGGCACCGGAATGCCGAGGTCGATCGCGGCCTCCTGGACGGACTGCCATGCAGCGGCGGCGTCGCCGCTTCGCGCGGCGGCATCCTGCTGACGGCGGCGCAGCTCGCGGATGAGGAACGGGATGGCGAGCAGCACGATCACGGCCGCCACCACGCCGAGGATCGGGAGCGGGTTGAGGGCGTCCTGGGCGAATCCGCCGGATGCGTTCTGGCGCTGCTCCTCGAGGTCGATCTCCGCCTGGTCGCCGCGCGCCGTCGGAGTGGCGGTGCTCTGCGGCGTCGTGGCATCGGGGTCGGCGGTCTGGCCGGGCAGGGTCAGCTCCGACGAGTAGGTGGTCGGAACGCCGAGGCCGGACGTGGGCTCGAACGGGATCCAGCCGATGCCGTCGAAGAACACCTCGGGCCAGGCGTGGAGCTGCGAGCTCGACACCGAGAAGACCGGCTGTCCGTCGACGGATTCGGTCGTCGGCGTACCGGGCAGGTATCCGACGACGACGCGCGACGGCATGTGGAGCGTCCGGGCCATCAGCGCGAATGCCGACGCGAAATGGACGCAGTAGCCCTGGCGGACATCGAGGAACCGGGCCACCGCCTCCGCGCCGCTGCCGTCGAAATCGTCCTCGACGGGTGCCTCCAGCGAGTAGCGGAAATCTGTGCCGCGGAACCAGCGCTGCAGCGCCGTCAGCCGGTCGTAGTCCGTGGCGGCGTCGGCGGTCACCTGCAGCGCGAGCTCGCCGATGATCGGCGGGATGTCTGCGGGCAGCTGCGTCGTCTCGTCGCGCACCTGCGAACCCACCGACACCGCGGCGCGCACCTGCTCCAGGGAAGGCCGGGGGACGTTGTACGCCACCTCGTAGGACTGACCCTGGGTCGAGCCGCTGCTCGTGGCGACCGTGTGGTTGTAGGGCACTGCGCCCCAGAGCCCGCCGCCGAGACCCGTGATCCCGACCGCCGGGTACGGTACCGGCGCCCATCGGGAATCGAGGCGTACGATGTCGACCTTCGCCGTGTACTCGCCGATGCGGACGTCTTCTGCGGATTCCACCACCCCGAACGCGCGCTCGCTCTGGAGCGAAACGGTCTGCGACCGGTCGGGCTCCCATACGCCTCCGTCGAAACGCGAGAGCGTCGTCGCGCGCAGGTAGGGCACCGTGGGCGCGTCGGTGCGGACGCGGAGCACCTCCGTCTCCTGCGGCCGGCGCAGGTCGTCGCCGAGCGCCAGGGTCGCGTCGATCCCCGGTCCGGGTCCCAGGCCCGCCCCCGCCCG
>DATEOM010000401.1:0-4339 GCA_035274105.1 Microbacterium sp. | reverse complement strand
CGCTCGGCAACCTGATCGCGATCTACGACTCGAACCAGATCTCCATCGAGGACGACACCAACGTCGCGTTCACCGAGGACGTCGCGAAGCGCTACGAGTCCTACGGCTGGCACGTGCAGGTCGTGGACTGGAAGAAGACCGGCGAGTACGTCGAGGACGTCGCCGAGCTCTACGCCGCGATCGAGGCCGCGAAGGGCGAGACGGCCAAGCCGTCGCTCATCGTCCTGCGCACGATCATCGGCTGGCCGTCGCCCGGCAAGCAGAACACCGGCAAGATCCACGGCTCCGCGCTCGGCGCCGACGAGCTCGCCGCGACGAAGAAGGTCCTCGGCTTCGACCCCGAGCAGTCCTTCGTGGTCGCCGACGACGTCATCGCCCACACGCGTGCGCTCGCCGATCGTGCCGCCGAGGACCGCGCCGCCTGGCAGGAGTCCTTCGACGCGTGGGCCGCCGCCAACCCGGAGCGCAAGGCCCTGTTCGACCGCCTCGAGGCCGGCGAACTGCCCGAGGACGTGGCATCCGCCCTCCCGTCGTTCGAAGCCGGCAAGGACGTCTCGACGCGTGCCGCGTCGGGCACCGTCATCAACGCGCTGGCCGCGGTGCTGCCCGAGCTGTGGGGCGGTTCGGCCGACCTCGCCGAGTCGAACCTCACCACCATCAAGGACGCGAAGTCGTTCATCCCGGCGGAGTGGTCCACCCACGAGTGGTCGGGCGACCCCTACGGCCGGGTGCTGCACTTCGGCATCCGCGAGCACGCCATGGGCGCGATCGTCAACGGCATCAAGCTGCACGGCCCGACCCGCCCGTTCGGCGGCACGTTCCTCATCTTCAGCGACTACATGCGCCCGTCGGTGCGTCTGGCCGCGCTGATGGACATCCCGTCGATCTTCGTGTGGACGCACGACTCCGTCGCGCTCGGCGAGGACGGCCCGACCCACCAGCCGATCGAGCAGCTCGCGACGCTGCGCGCCATCCCGAACTTCACGGTGGTGCGCCCCGCAGACGCGAACGAGACCTCGGCCGCGTGGCTCGAGATCGTCCGCCGCCAGGGGGGTCCGTCGGGCATCGCGCTGACCCGCCAGAACATCCCGGTGTTCGCCCGCGGCACCGGCGAGGCGGAAGGCGACGTCTTCGCGTCGACCGACGGCGTCGCCAAGGGCGCGTACATCCTCGCCGAGGCGCCGAACGGCACGCCTGATGTCATCCTCATCGCGACGGGCTCCGAGGTGCAGCTGGCCGTCTCCGCCCGCGAGACCCTCGCCGCCGAAGGCGTCAACGCCCGCGTGGTGTCCGCCCCGTCGCTGGAGTGGTTCGACGAGCAGGACGCGGCGTACCGCGAGAAGGTCCTTCCCGCCGCCGTCAAGGCGCGCGTGTCGGTCGAGGCCGGCTCCGCGCTCACCTGGCGCGGCATCGTCGGCGACGCCGGCCGCTCCGTGGCCATCGACCACTTCGGTGCGTCGGCCGACTACAAGACCCTGTTCCAGAAGTTCGGCATCACCGCCGACGCCGTCGTCGAGGCCGCCCGCGAGTCCCTCGCGGCCACGGCAGCACTCGAACTCGCCGCGGCGAAGTAAGCACGAGGAGAAGGCAGCATGAGCACCCCCACTGAGAAGCTGGTCGCCGAAGGCGTGAGCATCTGGCTCGATGACCTGTCGCGTGAGCGCATCACGTCTGGCAACCTGACCGAACTCATCTCGACGCGCAACGTCTCGGGTGTCACGACGAACCCGACGATCTTCCAGGGCGCGATCGGCGGCGGCGGACACGCATACGCCGACCAGATCGCCGAGCTCGCGAAGGCGGGCGCATCGGTCGACGACGCGATCTTCGCGGCGACGACCGACGATGTGCGCGACGCGGCCGACATCTTCCGTCCCGTCTACGACGCCACGAACGGCGTGGACGGCCGGGTCTCGATCGAGGTCTCCCCCGACCTCGCCCACGACACCGACGCGACGATCGCGCAGGCCAAGGAGCTGTGGGCGAAGGTCGACCGGCCGAACGTGCACATCAAGATCCCCGCGACCAAGGCAGGCCTGCCGGCGATCACCGCGGTGCTCGCCGAGGGCATCTCGGTCAACGTGACGCTGATCTTCAGCCTCGAGCGCTACGCCGAGGTCATCGAGGCCTTCCTCGCGGGCATCGAGCAGGCGCAGGCGAACGGCCACGACATCTCGCAGATCCACTCGGTGGCGTCGTTCTTCGTCTCGCGTGTGGACACCGAGGTCGACAAGCGCCTCGCCGCCATCGGCACGGACGAGGCCGCGGGTCTCAAGTCGCTCGCCGGTGTCGCGAACGCGCGCCTCGCGTACGAGTTGTTCGAGAAGGAGTTCGCGACCGCCCGCGCGAAGGCGCTCACGGATGCCGGCGCCCACGCGCAGCGTCCGCTGTGGGCCTCGACCGGCGTCAAGGACCCCAACCTCCCCGACACGCTGTACGTCACCGAGCTCGCCGCGCCGGGCACCGTCAACACCATGCCGGAGAAGACGCTCGAGGCGACCTTCGACCACGGCCAGATCGCCGGCGACACCGTGACCGGAACGTACGAGGCCGCCCAGAAGGTCTTCGCCGATCTCGCCGCCGTCGGCGTCGACTTCGCCGATGTCACCCAGGTGCTCGAGGACGAGGGCGTCAGCAAGTTCATCGCTTCCTGGCACGACCTGCAGGGCACCGTGAAGACGGCCCTCGAGGACGCGCTCCAGGCCACCCGATGAGCTTCGACATCCACCTGTCGGGGCACGTCAAGTCGGTCGTCGAGGCGACGCTCCCGGGGCTCGTCGCGAGCCTGGTGGCGTCGGGGATCACCGGCGGCGACTCGTCGCTGTGGGGTCCCGAGGCGGAGGACGAGGCATCCCGTCGACTCGGGTGGACCGAGGCCGTCAGCGTCTCACGCCCGCTCGTCCCCGAGATCCTCGCGCTGCGCGAGCGCCTGCACGCACGCAACGTGACGCGGATCGTGCTCGCCGGCATGGGCGGCTCGTCGCTCGCGCCCGAAGTGATCACGCAGACGTCGGGTGCGCCGCTGGTGATCCTCGACTCGACCGCGCCGGGGCAGGTGCTCGCCGCGATCGACGGCGACGCCCAGGCCGGCGACCTCACACGCACCGCGCTCGTGATGTCGTCGAAGTCGGGCTCGACGGTCGAGACGGACTCGGCCAAGCGCGCATTCGAGGCCGCGTTCCGCGACCTCGGCATCGACCCCGCCGAGCGGATCATCGTCGTGACCGACCCGGGCTCGCCGCTGGATGCGGAGGCCCGCGCCGACGGATACACGGTGTTCAACGCCGACCCGACCGTGGGTGGCCGCTACTCGGCGCTCACCGCGTTCGGGCTCGTTCCCGCGGGCCTCGCCGGCGCCGACATCTCGGAGCTCCTCGACGAGGCCGAGGCGTCGCTGCTCGAGGTCTCGATCGACAGCCCCGACAACCCCGCGCTCGTGCTCGCCGCGGCGATCGCCGGTGGTGAGCCCCGCAAGGACAAGCTGGGTCTCATCACCGACGGCACCCACATCGTCGGGCTCCCGGACTGGATCGAGCAGCTCGTCGCCGAGTCGACGGGCAAGGAGGGCACCGGCATCCTGCCCGTCGTGCTGCTGCCGGTCTCCCCCGAGCTCGACGCGAAGCCCGCCGATCTGCAGATCGTGCGCTTCGTCGACGAGGCCAAGAAGTTCCACCTGTTCGAGCACCACGAGGGCGAGATCCTCGTGAGCGGCTCACTCGGTGCGCAGTTCGTGGTGTGGGAGTACGCGACGGCGATCGCGGGACGGATGCTGGGCATCAACCCGTTCGACCAGCCCGACGTCGAGTCCGCCAAGGTCGCGGCACGCGGGCTGCTGGAGGCGCGGCCCGAAGCCACCGCCCCGGCGTTCGCCGTGGAGGGCGTCGAGGTCCGCGTCTCGGACCCCGAGCTCGCCGCATCCGGCACCGTCGCAGGTGTGCTCGACGCACTGTGGGCGCGTCTTCCCGAGAACGGCTACGTCGCGATCCAGGCGTACGTCAACCGCCTCGAGCTCGGCCAGCTCTCGGGCCTGCGCGAACTCGTCGCGGCGGACTCCGGTCGCCCCGCCACGTTCGGCTGGGGACCCCGGTTCCTGCACTCGACGGGACAGTTCCACAAGGGCGGCCCCGCGAACGGCGTGTTCCTGCAGATCCTCGAGCAGACCGACACCGACCTAGAGATCCCCGGCCGGCCGTTCACGTTCGGCCAGCTGATCCAGGCGCAGGCCGCGGGCGACGCGGCCGTGCTCGCCGAAGGCCACGGCCGTCCCGTCGTGACCCTGACCCTCACCGACCCCCAGATCGAAGTGCTCTCGCTCTTCGAAGCGGCACAGTAGGAGTTC
>DATEOM010000400.1:0-2397 GCA_035274105.1 Microbacterium sp. | reverse complement strand
CTGCGGGTGCGCTGACCGCGGGCGGATCTACGCTGGGATCGTCGCCGAACGAAGGAGTCGCGGTGTCCACCTATGACGAGCACTTCTCTCACGCCCATGTTCCGGGGCCCGGTGAGTCGAGCATCCCCGAGCTCGAGGTCGACGAGACGATCCCGCCGCGTCCTGAGGAGGAGGTCGCCGACGTGGCGCGGGCGGAACCGGACGTCGAGGACCACAGCCACCATCGCAACATCGTCCGGGTGTGGCGTGGCGTGATCCGCACCGAGGACCGCGACGAATACGTCGACTATGTGGAGCGAACGGGGATCGAGGAGTATCGCGCGGCTCCTGGGAACAAGGACGCGTGGACCCTGACCCGCGAACTGGCCGACGGCCTGACGGAGATCCTGACGGTCTCGCGATGGGACAGCCTGGACAGCATCCGAGGATTCGCGGGCGACGACGTCGACAGGGCGGTGTACTACCCGGAGGACGATCGCTTCCTCGTCGAGCGCGATGACACCGTGCGCCACTACGTGCAGCGCAGCTGAACTCCGCCGGTGCGGGATCCTGCGCCAGGTCGCTCGCGGTGCTCAGCCGTGCACGGTCTCGACCGCGAAGGCGGCCATGCGGTCGGCGCCGAAGTGATCGTCCGCGGTGATCGTCACGACCGCGTCGCCCGCGAAGACGAGCAGCTGGCCGTAGGCGCCGTGGAGACGCCAGGCGTCGCCAGGGCCGCGCCAGCCGGCGAGCGCGTAGCCGTCGTACCCGGGATTCTCACCGGCGATCGCCCAGTCCGAGTGCATCGCGTCGACCCACTCGGGCGTCACGAGCTGGTGTCCCTCCCACCGACCGCGATCGCGGATGAGCCGCCCGAGGCGGGCCAGCTCCTCGGTGCGGAGCGCGAGACCTCCGCCCGCGACGATGCGCCCGTTCGGGCACCGCTCCCACTCGACGTCGTCGATGCCGAGGGGTGCGAACAGCCGCGGGCCGAGGTAGTCGGCGACATCGCCCACCCGCTCGGCGAGCACGCGCATCGCCGTGTACGTGCTGGCGTTCGAGTACTGGAACACCCTTCCGCGGGACGGGCGCCGGAGGAATTCCTCGGAGAGGTCGGGCCAGTCGGTCATCATCGTCTCGGACCAGGGCAGGTCGATGCCGCTCGTCATGCTGAGCAGCCGGCGCAGCGTGACGTCATCGACGCCCTCGCCGAACTCGACACCCGGGAGGTACGTCGCGACGGGCGCGTCGAGCGAGACCAGCCCCTCGTCCGCGGCGATGCCCGCCGCGAGGACGCACACGCCCTTCGCGGCGGAGTGGATGTCTTCGCGCACATCCGGCGTCCAACGGTGCTCGGCGACGTCGTCCCCGACGAGCACGTGCAGTCCGTGGGCCCGGAACCCCGAGGCATCCGCCTCGCGCACGATGCGGTCGGCGATGGTCTGGGCGCGGGTCATGCGTTCCAGTCTGCCTGACCCTGTCATCGGGCGTTCGGGGGTCGCAACACGCGGGGTGGACGCGGCGATTCCGCGTGTTGCGGCCCCCGAGTGGGCGGCCGGGGCCGATTCACCCCTCCAGCACCACCAGCCGCTCGGTCGCTCGGGTCATCGCGACGTAGCGGTCGACGGCGCCCTCGATCCCGTCGCCGAATCCCGCGGGCTCGACGAGCACCACGAGGTCGAACTCGAGGCCCTTCGCAAGCTCCGGAGAGAGCGAGCGCACCCGCTCCCGCGGCGCGAACGACGGGTCGCCGATGACGCAGGCCACGCCCTCGGCGTGTGCCTCCAGCCACTCCGCCACGATGGCGTCGCGCTCCGCCACCGGCGCGCGCCGCACGGGGACCCCGCTCGACCGGATCGACGTCGGCACGTTCGCGTCGGGGATCGCGGCGCGGATCACCGGCTCGGCCTCGGCCATCACCTCGCTGGGCGTCCGGTAGTTGATGGTGAGCGACGCCACCCCCACCTCGGTGAGACCCGCGTGCTCGAGGCGCTCCCGCCACGACTCGGGGAACCCGTGCCGCGCCTGCGCCCGGTCGCCGACCACCGTGAAGCTGCGCGACGGGCAGCGGGCCAGCAGCATCCGCCATTCCGCATCCGTGAGCTCCTGCGCCTCGTCGACGACCACGTGCGCGAACGGCCCCGCGAGCAGATCGGGGTCGAGGGCGTCGAGCACCGACTCGTCGACCAGGCTGTTGCGCAGGTCGTCGCCGTCGAGCCACTGCATCATCTCGTCGCCGGCCTCCTTGAGACGGTCGACCACCTGCGCCATGTACGCGCGCTCCTGTGCGAGCTTCGCCTCGCGCTCGCGGCGGCGCCGCGACGCCCCCGGGTCGCCCAGCCGGCGCCGGGCTGCGTCCAGCAGCGGCAGGTCCGCGGTGGTCCAGGCCGCAGCATCCGTCCTCTGCAGCGCCTCCAC
>DATEOM010000399.1:0-6020 GCA_035274105.1 Microbacterium sp. | reverse complement strand
GTGCTGCTCGCGACGGTGCTCCTCACCCCCGTCATGACGTACGCGGTGCTCCCGTGGATCACACGGATGCTGCGCCCCTGGCTCCAGCGCGGCGCTTGATGATTCCGTGACCGAATCTTCCTGCGCCGATCACCCCCGGTGTGCCGGCGCGGTCGTACTCTGACCTCGTGAGCACTGTGAACACCCCGGCGCTTCCGGACGCCGACGCCCCGACGCCGGGTCGCAAGGCCGAATCCGAGGCGGTCTACGCCGCGTTCGCCGCGGGCATCGTGGGCGCGGTCTACGGCCTGCTCGTCGGAATCTTCGCGCCCGATCTGCAGCTGGCCGGTGTCGCCGACTCGTTCTCGGTCTGGGCGGCGTGCGGCGCCGCGGTGGTCGCAGCCGTCGCGTCGACCCTCGAGTACTGGCGCTCCCGCGGCCGGCACGGCCAGGAGTGGCGGCAGTCCCTGCCGTCGTGGAAGTACATCGTCAACACGATCTCGGTCGTGATCGTCCACACGGCGCTCGCGTTCGTCGCCGTGTACGCGCTCTACCGCGTGCTGGCGATGGGCTTCATCGGTCTGCCGATCGTGACGTTCTGGTCGGTCGTCCTGATGTCGGTCACGCTCGGGCTCACGGCGTGGTTCGTGTACCTGTCGGTGTCGGCGATGACGACGCAGCGCATGTCGTCGCTGCTGCTCACGTTCATCGCGATCGGCACGCTCACCGCCATGGTGACGACGCCCGACCCGAGGTGGTGGACGATCCACTTCAGCCACCTCGGCACCTTCGAGGACGACCTGTCGAGCTGGGTCTTCAACGGCACCCTCATCGCCGCGGGCCTGCTCGTGACGACGTTCGCGGTCTACGTCGCCAACGACATGCGCGAGCTCACCGAGGCGGGCGTGCTCCAGAACCCTCGCGGGATGCGGACCGTGCCGGTGCTGTTCGTCGTCATGGGCATCATGCTCGCGTGCGTGGGCATCTTCCCCGTCGACGTGAACCTCTGGGCGCACAACCTGTCGGCGTCGGGCATGGCCGTGATGTACCTCGCGCTGCTCATCGGAGGTCCGCGCTTCTTCCGTGGCATGCCACGCGCCTACTTCGCCGCGTCGTGGGGCTTCCTCGCCGCGATGATCGTGTCGATCGTCCTCTTCATCCCCGCGGTCGGCTACTTCTCGCTGACCGCGTTCGAGATCATCGTCTTCGCGCTGATCTTCGGGTGGATCGCGGTCTTCATCCGCTTCCTCGGCGTCGCCGGCCGGAAGGACTGACGGGGACGGATGCTGCGGTCCGCAGCATCCGTCATCAGCAGCCGCCACCGGTCAGTCGGCGCCGCTGCTGTCGAGGAAGACGCCGATGCGGTCGCCGTCGAACACGAACTGCACGGCGGTCCCGGACGGGAAGCGGTCGCGCAGCTGCTGCGGGGCGGCACTGTCGAGGATGAACTCCACGGTGGACGGGAACGCCCCCACCCGGCACCCGGTGTAGTACATCCCCGACATCGACCAGTTGTTCACGTCGGCGCCGGGCTCGGGCAGCTGCTCGGTCGGCACCACGCTGAAGCAGTCGGTGCCCACGCCGCCGTAGCCGCCGGGGGTCTCGAAGAGCGTGAGTCCGTAGTACTCGAACGCCAGCGAGCTGGGGCCGGCACCGAACCAGCCGGCGGGCAGCTCGATGAACGGATCGGGCTCGAGCGTGTCGATCTGCGGCACACCGCTCGCGGCCGAGACCGGAGACACGGTCGTGAGCGAGAAGGTCAGCCCTGCAGCGAGCGCGGCCGCCCCCAGCACCGAGAGCACCCACAGCGCTACAAGCCCGCTCGACGGGCGGCGACGCGCCTTGCGCCGTCGGCCGACCCCGGCTGCGGGCGCGTCTTCGTCTTCACTCGTCGCCTCGGAGATCAGCGCCTCGCCGCCACCGTCGCTCAGCAGGACATCGGGTTGCGGCGGCTGCCCGGCCGTCGACGGCGTCATTTCCGCGGCATCGGCGACCGCGGGCTCTTCCGGCAGCGTCGCAGCGGGCTGGGCGCGGCGCGCCTCCAGTTCGTGAAGCCGCTGCAGCGCCGCGGGGTCGTCCTCGATGTCAGCGGAGGGGCCGTAGGCACGAGCCCGCAGCGTGCGCAGCTCGTCGAGGGTCGCAGCATCCATCTCGTGCATCGTCTCACGCCGCAGGCCCGCTGGCTGGAGCCCAGGCCCGGCCGCTCAATCAGTGGGCGGCCGCACGAAGACGTCCACCGTGTGCTCACGGAGGTGAAAGTCGACGATGCTCCCGTCGGGAAGCCACGGGGCGAAGTCGTCGACACCTTCGGACTCCACGGTCAGCGACAGCGCCACCTCCGTGCCGGCCAGGGCGCATTTGATCGAGAACCGCCCGCTCGCCAGGCGGTCCCAGACGACGAAGCAGACCTTCCCTGCGGCGTTCTGGAACGACCACACGCCCACGTCGTGGTAGGGCTCGAATCGGCGGAGCGTGGACGCGTCGGGCCCCCTCCCCTGTGCGCTCAGCACGCGGATGATGTCGCTGCCACCCTCCACGGCGGCCTCCCGCAGGGTGGCGTCGGGGCGCGGTGCGAGGTTCCAGACGGCAGCCGCGACGGCGATCCCGCACAGCACGATCACGCCCGCGCTGAGCCACGCGCGATGCCGGCGCGAGGCCTCGTGGGGGAACTCGATCACCGGCGCCGCGACCGCGACCGCGTCCACGTCCACGTCCACGTCCGCGGTCGCCCCGGCGGCCCGGACGGCCGTGACCGCGGCCAGGTGCGCCGCCTCGAGCTCGACCAGGCGGGCCATCGCCCCCGGGTCCGCATCGATGTCGGCATCCGGACCGTACGCCCGCGCGCGCAACGTGTCCAACTCGCGTTCGGTGTCTGACGGGCGCGAGCTTCCTTTCGTGAGCTCGAACGGCTCGGGGCCCGAGTCGGGTGCGGAGGGCCTTCCGTCCACAGCCCCACCGTACGCCTCCGGAGCCGAACGCGGGGGCGGTCGGACGGACCGGATCGCGCGTCGCGGCGACGCCCCCGGACGGGTCGTAGTGGGTGGACAATCATGCCATGGGACGCGGCACGTGGACCCAGGGGGCACGCCTCGAGGCTGCCGCGGTGCGAGTCGAGAGACAGCTGCACCGGGACGGGGTGGTCGAAGCGCGACGCTTCGCGGTGCGCACCGAGGCGCGGGCGATCGTCACCGCCGTCCTCGCGTTCGGCGCCGGACTCGCCGCCGGCGCCCTGGGATTCTGGGGCCGGGCGGCACCCGTGTGGGAGGGGGCTTCGGTCGGTGCGGCCGGCATCGTGGTCGCAGCATCCGTCACCCTCGCCGCCGCATCGGTCAGCTACCGGCTCGCCGTCCGCGATCCGCGGCAGGCGTGGCTGAAGGGCGTCGCGCACTCCCGGCGGCGATGGATGACGGCGGCGCTGGCCGTCTCCGTTGCGGCGGTGTTCGGCCTCGTGCAGTGGATCCTGTTCCACGCGGCGGCGCTGATCTGGCCCGGCGCGGTGGTCGACACGATGACCGCGACCATGATCGTCGCGCTGGTCGCCGGCGCCAGCGGATACACCGCGTTCACGCTCGCCGCGCATGTCACCGCGACGCGGCTCGTGCTGCTGCTGTTCGCCGTGGTCGCCACCGGGTTCACGGTGAGCGTCGCGACGACGCAGGACGACGAGTGGTACCGGCTCAACTTCAGCGAGCTCGGCGGCCGGGGCGGGGTCACGTCCGCGGTCTTCAATGCGACGCTGATCCTGGCCGGCGGGGTGACGGCGCTGCTCGCGATGTACCTGCTGACGAGCCTCGAGGCCTGGGCCCGCACCGAGCCCCGGGTGACCAGAGCGCGGGCACTCATCGTCTACGTCGTCTTCCTCGTGCTCGCGACATGCTTCATCGGCGCAGCGATCGTGCCGGTCACCTTCAGCCAGGTGGGGCACAACGTCTTCGCCATCGGGATGGCGGTCGTCTTCGGCGGTCTCCTCCTCGGCCTCCGGTGGGTGCTCCCCTGCCTGCGCTGGCCGATCATCGCCCTCGCAATCGCCGTCGCGGCGGGCATCTTCTTCTCGGCGAGCCTGTTCTGGATCGCGTACTACACCCTCGCCACGCACGAGATGGTGTGCGCCGGCCTCGTGGTCGGGTGGCTGCTGCTGTTCACGCGCACGCTCGCGGCGGCCGAGCGGGCCGACTCCGCGGCGGCGGGGATGGATGCTGCCGCCTGACGTCTCCGCGCAGGTCCGGCGCGAGTCGGCAACGGGTACCGAGCCGGCTGGATAGGCTGACGCGAGAACCGGCAACGGTTCGCGACCGGCACAGAAGCGGGTGACGATGCGGGCGTCGAAGCGAGGCAGTGGTGCAGTGGCGCTGGCCGCGCTGATGGTGATCATGCTCACCGCATGTGCGAGCTCCTCCTCGGGCAGCCGGGCGACGCTGTACGAGAGCCTCGAAGCGTTGGCTGCCGACAGCTCGGTCATTGTGATCGGCACCGTGACCGGGCAGAGCACCGTGGCCGGGCCGAGCGGCGACTCGTCGACGACCGTGTCGACCGTCGAGGTGACCAACGCTCCAAGCAACCCTCAGCTGGGCGGGAACCTCGAGGGCGACCTCGTCACCGTCGCGGTCGGCGACGTCGTCGAGGTCCGGCAGGACACCGGCCCGCTGCTCATGCAGGGCGAGGAGTACCTGCTGTTCCTCACACCGTCGATGCTCCCTGGCGACGCGGCCTCGGACTACTTCATCACCGGCGCCGTCGCCGGCCTCTACGCGCGAAACGGCGACGAGTTCCGCCGCGTGGTGCTCGACAGCGGCGACACCCTGCCGGAGACCTTCACGATCGCGGAGTGACCCGGGATCGGGGTCGGTAGCGTGGGCGGCATGACTCGCGTGTGGCTGACCGACTGGGAGTGGGCGTGCTGCGGTACACCGTTCGCGGTCGGCGACGAGGTCGACTTCGTCATCCGGAGCCGCACGGCCGATGCGTTCCTCACGGATCTGCTCGGCGAGACGCTCGCGGCGACGGTGGACGCGATCGAATCGCACCACGAAGAGGAGTTCGTCACCGATCGAGTGAGCGGGCGCGTTGTCGCCGTGAACGCGGTGACGCACGAAGTGGAGGAGCGGCAGTCGCTGCGGCGCCCTGGTCACGGCGCGCCGCCGGATGCGGTGATGCCACCGGAGGGCGAGGAGTGGCCGATGGTGACGCGCGACCTCGGCGGCGGCGTGTTCGCCGGATCGCGGCCGTCCCGATACGTGACGGAGATCGCGCCGGTGCCGAACACGGCCGCGCTGGAGCCGGTTCGCGGCGTCCGGCTCGAGGCAGGAGCGGACGCGCCGGTTTCGGCCGTCGGCGACCTGCCACCCGAGCGGACGACACGGGCCTTCGCCGGCTGGCTGGTCGACGTGGAGGGCGATCGATGAACGCGTTGCCGCGTCTGCACGTCGGTGCGGCGGTCCTGGTCGCGACGGTGGCCGTCGCCGGGTGTTCGACCATTCCCGATCCACCCGATGCGGTCGGAGAGAATTACCCCGGCACGTGCATGCCGGCCGAGTTCTCGTGGCCCACGGACTTCCTCGACGCGCTGCCCGGAGAATCGCCCGCGGTCGGCAGGACCATCGTCGGTCTGCGCCTCGAGTACCTCGATTCGACGTGGGTGTGGCGCCTTCGGAGCGCCGACACGAAGGAGGACTCGTTCGGCGAGCGCGTGGACGATCCGAGCTTCGGCAAGGAGTCGATCGTCGATGTCAGGACGATGGAATTGATCGCCTCCGGCAAGACGGAGCTCACAGAGGCGGAGCAGCGGATGCTGGGCACCAGCGCCTACGCCGCAGCCCAGCAATCCGGCGAGCAGTGGCCGAGCCCGCTCATCATCGAGATGGCCCGTGTCATGGACGACGGCACGCCGGCGTGGCGGATCACGACGTGCGACACGGCGACGAACGAGCACTCCGTGATGACGGTGAACTGACCGCGCGCTTCGCGAGAAGCCGCGCGAGCCCGTCGACATCCAAGCGAGAAGCGAGAGGGGCGGCCGTGCGCCGTCCCTATCGCTTCTGCGC
>DATEOM010000398.1:0-2101 GCA_035274105.1 Microbacterium sp. | reverse complement strand
GCGATCATCCGCGCCATCGGCGACTCGCGCACGCCGCTCGTCTTCCTCACGCTCGCGTGCGCGCTCAACGTCGTGCTCGTCATCGTCATGGTCGGCCTGTTCGGCTGGGGCGTGGGCGGCGCGGCGCTCGCGACCGTGGTGTCGCAGGCGATCTCGGTGCTGCTCTGCCTCGAGTTCGTGCGGCGACGGATGCCGGTGCTCCACGTCCGCCGCAGCGACTGGCGTGTGAGCCGGGCCGAGCTCGCGGATCACCTCCGCCTGGGTCTGCCGATGGGCTTCCAGGCCTCGATCATCGCGATCGGAACGCTCTCGGTGCAGGTCGCGCTGAACGGACTGGGCGCGGACGCCGTCGCCGCGTACACCGCGGCCGCCCGTGTCGACGGTCTCGCGGTCGCGCTGCTGCAGTCGCTCGGCCTCGCCGTGTCGATGTTCGTCGCCCAGAACCACGGCGGCGGCCGGCCCGACCGCATCCGCCGCGGTGTGGTCCAGGCGACGTGGATGTCGGTGGGCGCGGCCATCGTGCTCGGCGCCCTGCTGATCGCGTTCGGTGCGATGACGGTGCAGCTGTTCATCGACGAGGGTTCGTCCGAGGTCGTGGACCTCGCCGCGCAGATGCTCGCCATCAACGGCGCGACCTACTGGGTCCTCGGCATCCTGTTCGTCCTCCGTGGAGCGCTGCAGGGACTGGGCCACACCCTCATCCCCACGGTGACCGGCGTGATCGAGCTCGTGATGCGCGTCGGCGCGGCGGTCGTGCTCGGCAGCCTCTTCGGCTTCATCGGCGTCGCGGCGAGCAACCCGCTCGCATGGCTCGGCGCCGTGGTGGTGCTCGTGCCCGCGTACATCGTGGCGCACCGTCAGCTCGCGAAGGCGCCGGTCGCCCCGATGGTCGCGACGCTCACGACTCCGATCCCGGTCATCGGCCCCACCGACGGCTCGATGGTCGTCGACGCGATCGTCACGCAGCCCATCGTGCTGCCCGCGCTTGCGCAGGGTGGTGCGGCCCGGCGTCCGCGGCGATTCCGGTTCGTGCCGTCCCGCGACAAGCGCCGCACGCGCGGCTGATCCGGCGCTCCACAGGCGGCCCGCCGGCGGCCCGCAGGCGTCTTTTCCGTGAGACGACAGTCGGCGGACGAGACCGTGGGTGATCCCCAGGGTCTCGTCCGCCCGCTGTCGTCTCACGGTCGGTGGACGCAGCGTCGGGGGCCCCGCATAGGCTCGGGAGCATGTCCGTGACGACGCGCCGCATGCAGGATCTGACCATCGACGACCACTTCCTCACGGTTCCGCTGGTGTGGGACGACCCGGCGGACGCCCGCACGATCGACATCCACTCCGCGGTCGTCACGCGCGAGGGTGGCGAGAGCCTGCCGTACCTGGTGTTCCTGCAGGGTGGGCCGGGCCACGAGGCGCCGCGCGCCTTCCACTCGCCCACCGGTCCGTCGTGGCTCGACGCAGCGCTCGAGCACTACCGCGTCGTGCTGCTCGATCAGCGCGGCACGGGGCTCTCGACGCCCGTTGGCGACGACGACCTCGAGCGCGACGCATCCGAGCTCGCCGAGTACATCACGCACCTCCGCGCCGACGCGATCGTGAGCGACGCCGAGGCCGTGCGCCAGCACCTCGGCGCCGAGCGGTGGAGCGTGCTGGGGCAGTCTTTCGGCGGGTTCACCACCCTGGCGTATCTCTCGACGGATGCTGCGTCCCTCGAGCACGTCTACATCACCGGCGGCCTGAGCGCCGTGGGCCGCCACCCCGACGACGTCTACGCCCTCACCTACGACAAGATGCGCGAAGAGTCCGAGCGGTACTACCGCCGCTTCCCCGCGCACCGCGATGCGATGCGGCGGGTGGTCGACCTCGCGGTCGACGGCGAGCTCGTTCTTCCCGGCGGCGAGGTGGCGTCGGTCTCGCGCGTGCGTTCGGTGGGCTCTGCGCTCGGCAGCAACGACGGCTGGCAGACCCTGTGGGGTCTGCTCGAACGCGACCCGCGGTCGAACGCCTTCCGCCACGACCTCGCCGCCGCGATGCCGTACGGTGCGCGCAACCCGCTGTACTACGTGTTCCACGAGTCGAGCTACGCCGACGGCTACGCCACCCG
>DATEOM010000397.1:0-7392 GCA_035274105.1 Microbacterium sp. | reverse complement strand
AGCCGGCGCGGAGACCTCGGCGGTCGCGGCATCCGTCGTCGGCTCGTCACTCCGCGAGACCTCGGGCTCGTCCTCTGCGGACGCGGAACCGGTGGCCGCGGTCTGCTCGCGCGAGGTGCGTCGACCGCGACCGCGACGACGCCCTGAGCGGGCGCCCTGCTCGTCGACCGGCTTCTCCCCTGCCTCGGTCGCGCCGGCCGGGGTGTCCGGGCCGGACGCCGCCGCCTCGTCGCGGTGCTCCGAGTGCGGAATCGTGGAGGCCGCGATCTGAGCGAGGGCGTGCTTGACGTCTTCGGTGATCGCGTGGGTGCCGGTGTGCGCCTTGGGCTCGGCGACCGCGTGCTGCTGCGGGGCGGCGCCGGAGGAGTTGCCTCCGCGTCCGTTGCGGCGACGCTCGGGCTGCTGCGGCGCACGGTGCTTCAGCACCGGCTCGTGGTGCACGACGATGCCGCGGCCCGCGCAGACCTCGCACGGCTCGCTGAAGGTCTCGAGCAGGCCCAGTCCGAGCTTCTTGCGCGTCATCTGGACGAGGCCGAGCGACGTCACCTCGGCGACCTGGTGCTTCGTGCGGTCTCGGCTGAGGCACTCGACGAGGCGGCGCAGGACGAGGTCGCGGTTGGACTCGAGCACCATGTCGATGAAGTCGACGACGATGATGCCGCCGATATCGCGCAGGCGCAGCTGCCGCACGATCTCTTCCGCGGCCTCGAGGTTGTTCTTCGTGACGGTCTCTTCGAGGTTGCCGCCCGAGCCGACGAACTTGCCGGTGTTGACGTCCACGACCGTCATCGCCTCGGTGCGGTCGATGACCAGCGAGCCGCCGGAGGGCAGCCACACCTTGCGGTCGAGGGCCTTCTCGATCTGCTCGGTGACACGGAACACGTCGAACGGGTCGTGCTCGCCCTCGTAGCGCTCCACGCGCTCGAGGAGGTCGGGCGCGACAGACTCGAGGTACTTGGAGATCGTGTGATGCGCGTCGTCGCCCTGGATGAGCATCTTCGAGAAGTCCTCGTTGAAGACGTCGCGGACGATCTTGACGAGGAGATCCGGCTCGGAGTGCAGCAGCGCGGGCGCCTGGATCGTCTCGATCTGCTTCGAGATGTGCTCCCACTGGTTCGTCAGGCGCTGCACATCGCGTGTCAGCTGGTCCTCGGTGGCGCCTTCGGCAGCGGTGCGGACGATGACGCCGGACGACTCGGGCAGCACCTCCTTGAGGATCTTCTTGAGGCGGGCGCGCTCGGTGTCGGGGAGCTTGCGCGAGATGCCGTTCATGTTGCCGCCCGGCACGTACACGAGGTAGCGGCCGGGAAGCGAGATCTGGCTCGTGAGGCGCGCACCCTTGTGCCCGACGGGGTCCTTCGTGACCTGGACGAGGACGCGGTCGCCGGTCTTGAGCGCGAGCTCGATCCGACGGGGCTGGTTGCCGGTCTCGACGGCGTCCCAGTCGACCTCGCCCGAGTACAGCACCGCGTTGCGGCCCCGGCCGATGTCGACGAAGGCGGCCTCCATGCTGGGCAGGACGTTCTGCACGCGACCCAGGTAGACGTTGCCGATGAGGGACGCGTCCTGGTTGCGCGCGACATAGTGCTCGACGAGCACGTTGTCTTCGAGCACCGCGATCTGGATGCGGCCGTTGCGCGAGCGCACGATCATGTCGCGATCGACGGCCTCACGACGAGCGAGGAACTCCGCCTCGGTCACGACCGCACGGCGACGGCCGGCCTCGCGGCCGTCACGGCGGCGCTGCTTCTTGGCCTCGAGGCGCGTCGAGCCCTTGATGCGCTGCGGCTCGGTGATCAGCTCGACGGCGCGCTGGCGGGGCTGCGACGGCTCGGAGGGAGCGGATGCCTCGTCCCGGCCCTCGCCGCGACGACGATTGCGGCGGCGCGAGGTGCCGGACGATGCCGCGGCCTCGGGCTCGGCCTCCGGCTGCGGGCGGCCCGGACGCGCCGGAAGCGGCGTGATCTCGGGCGCGTAGAACATGAGCTGCGTCGACACGGCCGACACGAAGTCCTCGGGAAGCAGTCCCAGGCTCACCGCGGTCACAGCTTCAGGCTCCGCCGGGGTCTCGGGTTCCGCGGCGGGCTCGGCTGCGGGCGTCGCCTCGTCCTCAGAGGTCTCCGCGTTCGGCTCGGGGGTCGCCGCCTCCGCGTCGGGCTCGGGCGCGGGCTCAGCGGTGTCCGGCTCGGGCTTCGCCTCCGCGGGAGTCTCCTCCGCGATGGCCGCCTCGGGTGCCGCGACAGCGGCCTCGGGCTCCACGGCCGGGGTCTCCTCGGCCAACTCGCCGGCCTCGGCCAACTCGCCGGCCTCGGCGGTTTCCTGAGGCTCCTCGACCGGCGAATCCGCGACAGCCGCGGGGATCGTCTCGTCGCCCGCTGACGTCAGCGGTGCGTCCGGTTCGGTCTGAGGGGTGAATTCTGCATCGGTTCCATCAGCCATCACTGGCGTACTCCTAGCGGGGCGACACCGCGCGTCGCCCGGCGAAATCTCGTGCGGCGCCGCCCATGCCCCTCTGGACGGGGTGGTGCCGCGAACTCACTCGGTCTGCAGCGTTCGTCCGGCGCTAGGCGGATGCTCACGCTGCCAAGGGCATTCGTCGCCCTGAAGTCTTCTGGTGATGATCGTCACGGCGCGGCCGTGAGTCATCGCCCCCCATTATCGCACTTCCCCCGCCAGAATGCCCATTCGCGCTGCGGTCCAGCCTTTCCCACGCCGCGGATCGGCGATTTGCCACGGCGCCGGGGTGCGGCATCCATGCAGATCTCGATGCCATAATCCGAGGCATGCCTGAGCAGCAGACCCGCACTCGTCCGACCGGACTCGCCGTATGGCTCGTGATCGCGGGTGTGATCGGCTGGTGGGCGGCGTTCTCGCTCACGATCGAGAAGTTCGAGAAGCTCGCGAACCCCGACGCGATCGCCTCGTGCGACCTGAGCGTGCTGGTGCAGTGCAGCGCGAACCTCGACTCCTGGCAGGGCAGCGCGTTCGGGTTCCCCAACCCGATCCTCGGGCTCACCGGCTGGGTCGCCCCGATCGTCGTCGGCATGGCGATCCTCGCCCGCGCCCGTTTCGCCCGCTGGTTCTGGTGGTGCTTCTGGGCCGGTATCGCGCTCGCGTTCGGGTGGGTGCTCTGGCTCATCAGCCAGAGCATCTACGCGCCCAACCTGCACACGCTCTGCCCGTGGTGCATGGTGACGTGGGCGGTCACGATCCCGACCTTCTATGCGGTGACGCTGCACATGCTGCGCGCCGGTCTGTTCCCGGCATCCGATCGGGTCCGCGATGTCGCCGACCGCCTGATGGTCTGGGTGCCGCTGGCCGCGATCGTCAGCTACGCGCTCATCCTGCTGCTCGCGCAGCTCGAGATGAACGCCGTCGTCAACATCTGGCAGACGCTGTTCGGCTGACCTCGGCGCCGGTTCGGCGGGCGCTGCCGAGGTCAGCCGAACGAGATCTCAGCCGAACCAGATCTCGAGCTCGCGCGCGGCGGACTCGGGGCTGTCGGACCCGTGCACCAGGTTCTGCTGCACCTTCAGCCCCCAGTCGCGACCGAAGTCGCCGCGGACCGTGCCGGGCGCGGCCGTCGTGGGGTCGGTCGTGCCCGCGAGGGACCGGAAGCCCTCGATCACGCGGTTGCCGGCGAGGCGGATCGCGACCGACGGGCCCGACATCATGAACTCGAGCAGCGGCTCGTAGAAGGGCTTGCCCTCGTGCTCGGCGTAGTGACGCTCGAGCGTCTCGCGGTCGGGCTCGACGAGGCGGATGTCGACGAGGGCGTACCCCTTCGCCTCGATGCGGGCGAGGATCGCGCCGGTGAGGCCGCGGGCGACGCCGTCGGGCTTGACGAGGACGAGGGTCTCTTCGATGGGCATGCGGGGCCTTTCGTTACGGCTCAGGTCTGAGGAGGAGGATCCGCTGCGAGGCGCGCGTTGCGCCGGTCGAGAGCGGCCCCCTTGATCGTCGCATACCCGTACATGCCCCCGAAAATGAGCGCGACGATCGCGAGCGCCGGCACGAGGAAGGCACCGAGCAGGACGATCGCCTGCAGCACCCAGCCGAGCACGATCCCCCAGCGATAGCGCACCAGGCGCGTCGTGAGGATCATCAGCAGCGCGAGCACGGCGCCGGCGACGATGCCCCACCACGGCTCGATCGACGCGGGTAGCGCCGTGAGCCCGTACACGACGAGGCCCCCGAGGAACACGACGATCGATTCGAAGCCGAGCACGATCGTGGCCAGCGACTCCGCCGCACCGCGCGGGCGACGGGGCTTCGGCTGCGTCGCGTCGGTCACTCGTCCCACCCGGCCTTCCACTCCTCGTTGGCCGCGAGGGCGAGGGCCTCGCCCGCGAGCACGACCGATCCCGCGATCACGACGGCACGCCGGTCGGATGCCGCGGCCCACGCGCGCGCCGCCTCCGCGGCGTCGGCGAGGTCGCGGTGCACCGAGACCCGCAGGTCGTGCGCCTCCGCGAGGTCGGCGATGGCGTCCGCGTCCTCCGCGCGCTCCGAGTCGGGGGCGGTGGCGAAGACATGCGCCGCGACGGGCGCGATCTCCGCCACGATCCCGGCGGCGTCCTTGTCGGAGAGCACACCGAGCACGACGCCCCACTCGTCGAAGTCGAACGACTCGCGCAGCGCCGTCACGAGCGCGCGGGCGCCGTGCGGGTTGTGGGCCGCGTCGACGAGCACGGTCGGGGCGGCGCCGACAAGCTGGAGGCGGCCGGGCGAGGTCACTCCTCCGAGGCCTTCCGCCAGCACGTCTCCGGCGATCGGCTGCGACGCGCCGCCCACGAGCGACTCGACGGCCGCGATCGCGAGGGCGGCGTTGAAACCCTGGTGCGCGCCGTAGAGCGGCAGGTACTCGTCCTCGTAGGTGCCCGCGAGACCGCGCACGCTGATCTGCTGTCCGCCGACGGCGAGTCGCTGCTGTGCGAGTGCGAACTCGGCGCCCTCGAAGGCGATCGAGGCGCCCAGGGCGGCGGCGGCCTCGCGCAGCACCGCCTCGGCGGCGGCATCCTGCCGTGCCGAGACGACCGCGGCGCCGTCCTTGATGATCCCCGCCTTCACGCTCGCGATCTCGGCGATGGTGTCGCCGAGGCGGTCAGCGTGGTCGAGATCGATCGGGGCGAACACCGCGACGTCGCCGTCTGCCGTGTTCGTGGAGTCCCACGACCCGCCCATGCCGACCTCGAGCACGAGCACGTCGATCGGCGCGTCGGCGAAGGCGACGAACGCCAGTACCGTCAGCAGCTCGAAGAACGTGAGCGGCGCGTCGTCGTTCGCGGCGAGCTCGGCGTCGACCAGGTCGACGAACGGCGCGATCTCGTCCCACGCGTCGGCGACGGCGGCATCGTCGATCGGCTCGCCGTCGACCATGATCCGCTCGGTGAACCGCTCGAGGTGCGGGCTCGTGAACAGCCCGGTGCGCAGGCCGTGCGCGCGCACGAGGCTCTCGATCATGCGGCTCGTCGATGTCTTGCCGTTGGTGCCGGTGACGTGGACGACGCGGTACGTCTTCTGCGGGTCGTCGAGCAGCTCGAGCACGCGGCGGGTGCGCTCGACGCGCGGCTGCACCCAGCGCTCCCCCTGGCGCTCGAGGAGCGCCTCGTAGACGGCGTCGGCGCGCCGCCGGTCGCGATCGCTCATGCCTGGCCCCCCCGTCCTGCCCACGGAGACCGTGAAGGCGCCGCGGTTGGCATAGGTTCCCGCCGCTACCACCGCCTCGTACTCGACTGCTGTCTCGGGATCACCGGATGCTGCGAGCTCGGCCGTTCGCGTCCGCACGGTGTGGCTGAGGGCCAGGGTCTCGCCGGCCACGTCGGCGACGGCGAAGGCCGCGGCGACAGCCTCGCCGTCGGCGTCGTCATCGAACACGAGGCCCAGGCGGATGCGGTCGCTGACGTCGAAGCCGGCGGCCTTGCGGGTGTCCTGCACGGCGCGGATCACGTCGCGGGCCAGGCCCTCGGCCTCGAGCTCGGGCGTCGTCGTGGTGTCGAGCAGGACGAACCCGTCGCCCGCGAGCAGCGCGATCGCGGTGCCCTCCGCGACGCCGCCGGCCTCGAGCGTGAGGTCGTACTCCCCCGGCTCCAGGGCGATGCCGTCGACGACCACCACTCCGTCGCGCTCCTCCCAGACCCCGGACTTCGCACCCGAGATCACGTGCTGGACCTGCTTGCCCAGGCGGGGACCGGCGGCGCGGGCGTTCACGGTGAGGCGCTTGCTGATGCCGTAGCGCTCCGACACGTCGTCGCCGAGCTCGATGAGCTCGACCGACTTGACGTTGAGCTCGTCGCGCAGGATGCCGTCGAACTGCGCGAGGGACGCAGCATCCGGAACCGCCACCGTCAGGGTGGGAAGCGGCAGGCGCACGCGACGGCCCTCCTTCTTGCGCAGCGCATTCGCGACGCTGGATGCCTCGCGGACGGCGTCCATCGCGGCGCGGATGTCGTCCGCCGCGGGGAAGGCGTCGGCGTCGGGCCAGTCCTGCAGGTGCACGCTGCGCCCGCCGGTGAGACCCTGCCACACCTTCTCGGAGACCAGCGGGATGAGGGGCGCGGCCACGCGGGTGAGCGTCTCGAGCACCGTGTACAGCGTGTCGAAGGCCTCGCGACTCTTCGGGTCGTCTGAGACGCCCACCCAGAACCGGTCACGCGAGCGGCGGATGTACCAGTTGGTCAGCGCCTCCGCGAAGTCGCGCAGCTTGGCGGCAGCGAGCGTCGAGTCGAGCACCTCGAGGTCGGCGGCCACCTCCCGCACCAGATCGCCCGTGAGCGCCAGGATGTAGCGGTCGAGCACATCGGTCGAGTCGGTGCGCCACGAGGCCTGGTAGGCCTCACCGCCCGCGCCGCCCGCGGCGTTGGCGTAGGTCGCGAAGAAGTACCACGCGTTCCACACCGGCAGCAGGAACTCGCGGACGCCGGCGCGGATGCCCTCCTCGGTGACGATGAGGTTGCCGCCGCGCAGCACCGAGCTCGACATCAGGAACCAGCGCATCGCGTCGGAGCCGTCGCGGTCGAACACCTCGCTGACGTCGGGGTAGTTGCGCAGCGACTTCGACATCTTCAGGCCGTCGCTGCCCAGCACGATGCCGTGGCACGAGACCCCGGTGAACGCGGGGCGGTCGAACAGTGCCGTCGAGAGCACGTGCATCACGTAGAACCAGCCGCGCGTCTGCCCGATGTACTCGACGATGAAGTCCGCCGGCGAGTGCTCGTCGAACCACTCCTGGTTCTCGAACGGGTAGTGCACCTGCGCGTACGGCATCGATCCCGAGTCGAACCACACGTCGAAGACGTCCTCGATGCGGCGCATCGTGCTCGTGCCGGTCGGGTCGTCGGGGTTGGGGCGCGTGAGGTCGTCGATGTACGGGCGGTGGAGGTCCACCTCGCC
>DATEOM010000396.1:0-20913 GCA_035274105.1 Microbacterium sp. | reverse complement strand
CGGCCGGCGATCTCGACGCCGTCGAAGCCGCGTGGGCGGCCCGCACCCCGAGCAAGGCGCAGCGCGAGGCCGCGCGACTGCTCGCACGCGGCTACCTGCGCGTCGGAGGCACGCTGCTCCCGGATGACGAGGTCATCGCCGCGTGGCGGCAGCGTCCCGCCCCGCCGCCGCGTCCCTGCGTGCTCGGGGTGATCGCCGCCGGCCTCGATGTGACGCCGCTCGAGCTGGCGCGGCTCGTCGTCTACGAAGACATGCAGGCGGCCGCTGCCGCCGTGCTCAAGCTCGAGCCGCGCGATCCGCTCGAGCTCGTGTCGCTCGTTGCCGAAGTGTGCGGCGGCGTCGAAGACCGCCTCGCAGCCATCGCCGCGATCACCGACCCCGCCGACATCCCCGCACTCACCGCACCACAATCCGAAGCGTGGGCCGAAGCCCACGCGCGATCCACCAGGAGGCTCTTCCGTGCCTGAATCCGCAGCATCCCGTGCCCTTCGTCTCGGCGTGGCCGGCCCCGTCGGCACCGGCAAGTCATCGCTCATCGCGACGATCTGCCGCGCTCTCGCCGATGAGATCCGCATCGGCGTCATCACCAACGACATCTACACCGATGAGGATGCGCGCTTCCTCCGCTCGGCGGGCGTACTCGAGCCCGAGCGCATCATCGCCGTCGAGACCGGCGCGTGCCCGCACACCGCCATCCGCGACGACGTCACCGCCAACCTGCTCGCCGCCGAAGACCTCGAGCGCGCGTTCGCGCCGCTCGACATGGTCGTGATCGAGTCCGGCGGCGACAACCTGACCGCCACGTTCTCGCCCGCCCTCGTCGACGCGCAGATCTTCGTGCTCGACGTCGCCGGCGGTGGCGACGTCGCCCGCAAGGGCGGACCCGGCATCGGCCGCGCGGACCTCCTGGTCGTCAACAAGACCGACCTCGCCCCCTACGTCGGCGTGGACGTCCCGCAGATGGTCGCCGACGCCACCGCCGCCCGCGACGACCGGCCGGTGCTCGCCCTCTCGCGCACCGATGCCCCGTCGGTGGCCGCGCTGCGTGCGTGGGTGCTCTCCATGCTCGCGGCGCACCGCGCCGGCTCGCACATCCCGCAGGATCCGGGCCCGATGGCGCCCCACTTCCACGCCGACGAGGACGGAAACGGCATCCTCCACACGCACGAGGACGGCGCGGCGCCGCACGCGCACGCGGCAGAAGCGGCCGCCCACAACCACGCCGATCACGTGCACCCGTAAGCCCGTGATCCCCACCGTCGTCGACGTCTTCCCCCGCGGAGCGGGCGTGTCCTGCCTGCTGAAGGGCGAGCTCGTCGTGCCGCGCCTGGTACGTCGGCACGGAAGATCCGCCGAGGTAGCGCTGGTCGCCGGGCGCGCGATGCTTCTCCCCGGCGACGACGTGCGCCTCCGCATCACCGTGGGCGAGGGCTGCACGCTCAGCCTCGTCGACATCGGCGGTCTCATCGTCTACGGGCGCCCGGGCGAGACCGGCGACGCGTCGCAGTGGCACGCCCACGTCGACGTCGAGCACGGCGCACACCTCACCTGGGACGGTCTTCCGACCGTGATCACGGATGCCGGTTCCCTCACGCGATCGCTCACCATCACGCTCGGCCGCGATGCGTCGGCAGTCCTCCGCGAGACCCTTGTCCTCGGCCGCACCGGCGAGTGCGGAGGCCGGCTCACGGCGGAGACGGACGTCTCCGACGCGACCGGGCCGCTCGTACGAGAAACCCTCGAGGTGCGCGGCGACTTCCCCGTGCCCGGCATCCTCGGCAGGAATCGGGTCATGGACAGCATCATCGCCGTCGGCGATCAGGCCCCTGAAGCCGATGCCCCCGGCGTGACTCGCCTCGAGCTCGACCGTGGAGGAACGGTGGTGCGCTATCTCGGCGACGCCGCACATGACAGCCCGCTGGGCGGCGTCCTCCTCGGCGCGGCCCCGCACGACAGGGAGCCCGCGCATGTGGCATGACCGCGCGGATGAGAAGCGGGCGCTCTCAACCGACGACCGAGGAACGAGGAACGGAGCATCCATGAACCGCATGACACCGACAGCACGCCGCGTGCTGTTCGTCTCCGGCGCTCTGCTGATCGTGAGCTGGGCGCTGTTCGCGATCGCGGTGCTGCCCGGTGACTACCAAGCCGGCACGTCCACCTTCGGGATGGGCCTGGCCGTCACAGCCTTCGTGCTCGGCATGCGCCATGCCTTCGACGCCGACCACATCGCCGCCATCGACAACACCAGCCGCAAGCTGGTGGATGATGGCAAGGACCCTTCGAGTGTCGGCCTGTGGTTCGCGCTGGGGCATTCCACGGTGGTGCTGGTCGCGGTCGGCCTCGTGACTGCCGGCTTCGGCGCCCTGACCTCGCAGATCGGGGCGGAGGACTCTCCGCTGGCGCTCTTCACCGGGGTGTGGGGCCCGACGGTGTCGAGCATCTTCCTTCTGGCGATGGCGGCCGCGAACCTGGTCATCCTCTTTCGACTTCTCCGTCGTGCACGGGGCGACGTCGCCGGTCAGGGGCCCGCGATGCCGGGAGGCCCTATCTCGCTGATCATCGCGCGGACCGCAGCGACCCTGGATGCCCCGTGGAAGATGTTCATCGTCGGTCTTCTCTTCGGGCTGGGATTCGACACCGCATCCACGATCGCGCTGCTCCTGATCGCCGGCGGGGCGGGCATCGTGATGCCGTGGTACGCCGCCATGGTTCTGCCGCTGCTGTTCACCGCGGGGATGGTGACCTGCGACGGCATCAATAGCATCGTCACGGCGAGGCTGTATCGATGGTCGGCGGATCGCCCCGAGCGGCGCCGCCGTTACAACGCCACCCTTATTGTGCTCTCGGTGACCGTCGCCCTCATCGTCGGAACCGTCGGCTTGTGCGGCGTGCTCGTCGACTCCGCCGGGGTCCGGTGGGCACCCGTGGAGGCCGTCGCGGCGACGAACCTGGATTCGTTCGGGCTGATCATCGTCACCCTGCTCCTCCTGGCGTGGCTGACAAGCTGGATCTTCGCCCGCTCGCTCCGCGAAGCTCCAGCGTGAGTCGTCCTCGAGCGCAGCGGCGAACGTGACAAGGATGCGACATGGGAAGTGCGCCGCTTCAGAAACACGAAAACCCGCGGAGATCCGCGGGTCTTCAGTGCTTACTGGCTCAACACAGTGCGCGCCCGAAGGGACTCGAACCCCTAACCTTCTGATCCCAGAGGGACCAGGATGCCGCCTGCCTCGCGTCCTCTTCCGAGATGCCGTGGTTGAGCGCTGAGCCGTGGACGTTCACGTGGCGTAGGCGGCGAGCGCATCTCGGATCAGCTCGGATCGCGTCTTGTGCGCTCGTGCCGCACGCGCATCCAACTCGGCAAGCTCCTCGCTCGTCAGGCGCAGCGCGACGACCTGCGACGGCTCTGCACCTCGCCCGGGGCGGCCTCGTCCGCGCTTCTTCAGCGCGTCGACGTCGTAGCCGGCTTCGGCTTCGGCCGCCCACTCCGAGATCTGCTGCTCGGTGACCGGTACGCCATTGATGGTTTCGCCCGCGCTCACGCAAGAAGCGTAATACGAAAATCAAGAAACAGGCCAGACTCGGACGGCGGAGTCGCGCGCCCAACGCCGGGCGGCGGACGCGGCGTTGAACGTGAGCATGGTGTCGTCCCAAAGCTGAGACGCCGGCAGTGAGCGTTCGCAAGGCCGGCCGTGGTCGGGCATCTCAGCGGTCCGGTCATGGGTGCATCACCCTTAGCGGCGACCTCATCCACCCCCACGATGGGAGCGAGACTCCCCTGCGGCTCAACCGATGCGCGCCGATGGACCGGCATCCGCGCCGCGGGTCGTCCGATCGTGACCCTGTCCACGATGGATCGCGCTCGGCCGTCCGCGATCGCGGTCCGGAGATGCGGGACGGGCGCGCGATTGGCCTAGATACCGCTGGCCAAGTAGACGGAATCACCCACGCTATTCGCGACCTTCCAGATCCCACCGGCCTGTTCTGCGGCGGGAACGCTAACCGACCAATACTTGTGCAGCTCAGCCAGCGGCGGGTACACCGTGCCGCCATTGGACAACTCACTGTCCCAATCGAAGTCCTCGACAAAGTCGAGGGTGTTGTAGCTTTTTCCGGCCGCCGTGACGTACTCCAGAAGAAGAACGAAGTAGGGATTGACACCCGCGTCAGCGCACGTGGCGTCCCCGCTCTGGGCGACGACCTGCTGTTCGCACGCCGCCCAGTCCATTTGCAGGTACAGCGGGAGCCGCAGCACGTCACCGTCAACGACGGTCGGAGCTTCTGCGCCGACAGTCCACATCGATTCGTCGCTGATCTTGCGCATCTGGCCTACCGGCAGCGGGTTGCCTCGCGTACCGGTCTCCGCAGCAGGCGCTGTCGTCGGCGTCGGCGTGGGCGTCTCCTCGGCCGTCGCGCTAGGAACGGATTGGACCTCCGGTGCCGAGGCTGATGTGCAGCCCGCGAGAATTGTCGCCAAGAGCGCCAGTGTCACTATGGCAAGACGAACCTTCATCAGCGACCCCCAGGTCTTGAACTCCGTCTGCGATCTTGGCACACCTGCACGCCCCAGCTCGCTGTTTGTCGTCTATTGCGGACGGCGTCATCAATTGACCAGGAACGCCGCCGAAACAAGTCGGGTTGCGTTTCGCCGCTCAGCGTCCTGTGTTCGCATGGTAAGCCGTGGTGATCGAACGTGCCGTCGGTTCACTAGGATCGGTTCGGCGGTCGGCCCGCCAACGGCCTTGGGGGGCTTCATGAAGATTCGTCTCATAATCGTGTCGCTTGTCGCGTCCGCGACGTTGGTGCTCGGAGGCTGCGCAGCCGGCGGGAATGTTGCGACCGGTAAGTCCAAATCGCCGGCGGCCATCGAGGTAGAAGAGGCACTGGTCACCGCAGACGTGCGCATCGCGCGGTCACTGCTCGACCAGAGCGGCTCGCTCACCGATGAGGAGATCGTCGCTGGCGCGCGCGAAAAAGGCATTGTCGCGCTCGTCGACGGCGACACCGTCGTCTACACGATGACAAGGCCGCAACGCGACGAGATGCTCGCCCAGATGCGTTCATCCGCGCAGGATGCCGCCGATGGGCTGATCGCCGACGAAACGAACTCGCTAACCGGCGTCAATTTCAACGACTCGATGACTTCGTTCACGGTCTCCGTCGACGGAGCTCGCTACGGCGGACCTGAAAGCCTGCTTGCGCTCGGCTTCTACGTACAGGGCGCGCTCTACCAGCAGTTCAATGGGGTAGCCCCCGACGACATTAACGTGATCGTCGAGTTGGTCGATGACGCCACCGGCGAAGTGCTCGACACCGGCTGGTACAAGGACATGCGAGAGAACTTGGGTCAGTAGGCCGCGCCGCTCGACTAGCGTCATCAACGCGTTCGTACCCGGAACCAACGCCCGGTCATGGACCGCCGTGCGCGCGTCTGTCTGGCGCAGGTTGCTCGCTGCTTGCTCTAGTTTTGCCTCGCTCTTGGATCTGAGATCTCGGTCGTCGGCGGGAGACCTGTGGCACAGTGGCTGGGTGACCGAACTCGACCTGACTGCGCCCGCCGAGGCCATCCGCGCTGCTGCGGAGGCACGTGCGCGGCATCGGCGACTCGGTGTCCAGCTTGAGACTGCTGAGGCACTCACAGAGACGCGGCGCAGCGAGCTGGCCGACCTCCAGCGGACGCTGCAGGTCGAGCTGTCCGATGTCCGCCGGCTGGAGACGCTGTCGCCAACGAAGATCTGGGCGACGCTGCGCGGAGACACGGCCGATCGTCTAACTCTCGAACGTGCCGAGGCCGACGCGGCCCGACGCGCTGTGGCCGGCGCACAGGCGCGGTTGGACAGCGCGATCGCCGACGCCGCCCGACTCCGCAGCGCACGCGATGTCCTACACGGCGCGGATCACACCGACGGCGCTGCGCTGGCCGCCTATGAGATCGCCCTGCGCGCGGCCGGCGGCCGTGACGCGGCAGAACTGACCGAGATCGCCGACCAGTTGGGCGCGGCCTCGCAGCGTCAGCGCGAGATCGCGGAAACTGTCAATACGCTCCGCGCCACGAAAGCCGCACTGGATGAAGCACGCGTGAAGCTGGACAGCGCGGGCGGCTGGTCGACGTATGACACCTTCTTCGGCGGCGGCTTTGTCACCGACATGGTCAAGCACTCGAACATCAGCGAGGCCACCGACGCCTTCACCGAGGTCAACCGGGCGCTCGAGCGACTTTCCATCGAGCTCGCCGACCTCGGAGCCTCCACTGTCGATAGCGTCGAGATCTCCGACACTCTGGCGATCCTTGATGTGCTGTTCGACAACATCCTCAGCGACTGGATGGTGATGGACCGCATCTCCGAAGCCCGAGCAAGCGCCGACAACCTTGACCACCGCCTCACTCAGCTCGCAGAACAGCTCGCCACCAGCGCTGAAGAGAACTCAGCGCAGATCGATACGCTCGTCGGGCGGCGCGAGGCGATCCTCGCTTGAGCCGGTGCCGGAGGGTGCAACGTTGCCGCAGGCCGGCGTCAGAGGACGCAGCGCACGTTGTCGACGGCGCCGTATACGTTCGCGAAGCCGCCCGCATATGCAGTCGCAACCACGGTTGTCCCGATACGCGCCTGCGCGTAGCCCGTCGGCCGGTCCGATGCGATCGAACGGACAGTGAATGAGGAGACTTTAACAGCCGGGAGAACGCGGCGCGGCGATGATCTGCCGTTTCAGACTTCGATGTCACAGCCCGGAGATGGCGGTCGGCAGTCACCACGAGCGCTCGTGGCACGGTATCGGGCCGGCGCCACATCGACACGCCTCGCGATGAGGGGTGTCGAGCATGGGAACTCCTGGTGCCGTGGAGGGGGTGGTGGGACATCGAAAACCTAACTGCCGAGTTGTCCCGAGAACGGCTTATCCACAGCGGACGAAAGTGATGTGTAAGGAATCTGGTTCTTGGGCAAAAGGGGGTAATAGATGACCGGCCGCGAGAGGCAGATCTCTGTCTTCGTCACCGCGCCTCGGTGCAGCAGGACAGGTTTGTGGCTCTGCCCAGGAGCCGGGCCGTTCGACGGAGACCCCGTCAAACGTCCCGGCTGACCTGTTCTGAAACCTAAGCAGATCGATGACGCAAGGCGTCGATGAGAACCAATGCCAACGCCCCAGCGAGGGCGACCAAAGCGACAGGGAACTGGCTGACCACGGCGAACGGCAGCGGAAGGCCGATCCCTATCCATGCACCGGTCCCGAAGAGCACACCCACGGCCAACCACCATGCGAGCGTGCGAGCCGTTGCAGCGGCACCCCGTTGTTGAGCGGCCATCATGGTCTCCGATCGCGGCATATTCGGTTCAGGTTCTGCGAGCGCTAAAGTGTCAGATCGTCCGCTGCGGCTCTGACGCGTAGACCCAGCAGGAGAACGTCCAACCGGCGATGAGCACGGACCCGCTCAGCGTCGCGCCCATCTTCTTGCCCTTCACTCCGGTGATGGTGAAGTAGTTGGAGTAGTCAGGGCTTCCGAGCGCTCCGAAGTCATGCTTCTCGCCGGCGACTGCCGGCCCGTAGTTGACGTACAGGTCGCGCAGCACCATGGGTCCTACCGTGGAGTGCATGCCGTAGGAGATGCGGGCGGCTCCGTTGACGGAATCGACATAGACCGCGGATGTTCCGCAGTCAGCGGTCGTCTGACCGAACGTCGTCACACCTTCGCTGGCCTGTTCGTTCACGCCGCAGAGGCTGATGTTCTCGCGGATGGCCCGTTCGCGGTCCGCCTCAGAGAACGTGGAACAGTCCACCTGCATGGAGTACGTGTACGTCGTCCGCTCCACATCGGGAGCGGAGACGGGCTGCGCGTGCGCGGCGGACGGGACGAAGAGAGCGACCACGAGCGCCGCTGTTGCAGTCAGAGCAGCGGGAATGCGGAGTCGACGAGATTTTGACACTTGATCCTCCATCAGTTGCGGTACGGCCATCCGTGCGGCTCACACACAAGCAGTCAAGCGGTGCTCGAATCAATGAGCCGGGCCGCAAAAATCCCGGCTGTAAGGAATTTCCCTTTCGCGCAAACAGTCCGCCGTCTGAGCCCTCTCGCGCCCCGGCTGATCACCCCACGGGGGACGAGTCGCCGGTATCGTCCAAGCATGAGCGCGACGAACGATGTGACCGAGATGGTCGAACGAGCACGCCTGGAGATGCACCGCAGAGACGCCGCGATCTACGGCCTGACCAACACTCAGCTTGTGGCGGGGCTCCTCGACTTCCCGCTGCCCGATTCCGGGCGTAGTTTCGTCTGGCTGGGGTATTGGATGAAGGACGGAGACCAAGGCGCGGGTGTCTCCCCGTCGGTGACGGTGGCAACGTCGCCTATCGGCGCAGCCCACGAGTTGCGGGACCGGCTCGGCGTCGGAGAGCCTTACGAGTGGCGTCCGACAGGTCGATCGATTGCTGCTCAGAGCGAGGTCGTGGGGTCAACCGTTCCCCTGAAGGTCGCTCGGGGCGGCAAGCTCGCAGCCGACCTTCAAGATGGGGACACGTACGTCGTCCTTGTGGTCGGAGCGGCGACATCACTTACGGAAACGCCCGCCATCGAACGCGTCATTGACCGCAGAGGCCTCGTCGAAGGCTGGGCGCGACTGGCGGCCAGCAGCTAAGCCGTCTGTCTCAGAGAGCATCGGCCCGGCAGGTTCAATGACAGCATCCCATCCGATCCATGCGCTGCCTGTCGCGAGCGGTCCGAAGGGGCTGCGGACGCGCGGAATCCTGCGCGACGGGCCCTCAGCTGCCTGCTCGCGTTCGTCTTCTACGGGGCCACGCGTTGGTGGCGCATCCGCGAAGACCGTTTCGGAGCGCTGACGAGCGCCTATTACCCGCACGGCAAGGCACCCGCGTGCGGTGACGCCGTAACGGGATCGCGCTCGATCCCAAGAGCATCGCTCACTTGGTCGTCGACCCAATCTGTGCTGACGAGTTGCCAGTACCCACATGGCTCGGTTCGGACCGGCACTGGTCGCTGATGGTCGTCTACGAACCGCTGCCTTCCTGCATCCCAGAAGCAGTGACTGCGCAATGCGCGCGTCTCGACGTCCTCGACTCGGCCGACGGCGCGGACGTATCCCTGCGTCCATGCGCGTTGATTCGTGTAGATCGGAGGAAGCAGCAGATCACGTGGCTCGACTCGCTCATCGGAGATGCCGACCGTCCAGCGCTTCGGGTCCAGTAGGTAGCTCAGATTGGAGCCACGCATCGGAGCAGCCTTCGGGCCGGTGAGTCCTGCTGCGACGACAACTCCGAGAACGCGTCGGCCGTCACGGAGCCGCAGTTCGAACACGTCGCCGGACGTGGGTCGACGCGCGCTCACCGGCCCGCTATGGATCTACTCCGTCGAGACCTCGAGTCCCGCTGCTGTTTCGATAGCCGGTAAGCTCAACGGCCATCGAACCGTGAGTCGACCACGGCTTCCGGCATGACCCTGTCAGCCGCGCTTCCCTGCTGAAGAAGCCGCCGATTATGCGCCAGCATTCGTGTCACGCTCCTCGAGGTCAGGCAGCCGCTCGAGAGCCTGATCTCGGGTAATCACGCGGGGGTACACGATCCCTTCCTCCCAGTAGGTCAGGCAGCGATGCGGTGTTCGAGCCGGACACGGTGGCATAGGCGACGGACGGGTCCGGCACGCAGCTGCCGTGGCAGTCTGTGCTGGCTCGCGTGCATGACCAGGGTGCGGCGCCAGCGATCATTGCACTGTCGAGTGAGCTTGCGGAGCGTGCGGAGCGTGCGACTGCGCTGCGTGGGCGTGCGACGGTTCTGACGGACGCGATCGTTCCGCTCTGACGCCTTGGCCCCTTGGTGGCAGCCCCTTTGCACGACGAGCGATTTCCTTACACACGTTCTCGGGAAGCCGTTTCGGACAGTTCGGCGCGCGGTTGGCGCGTTAGTGTTTCGGAGTACCACGGCCCTCGCCCGACCGGAAGTTTCGCATGCACAACGACACAGCTGAGCCCGTTCAGATTCTGTCGGCCATGATTCGAACTGCCCGCGTGGTCCGTGGGGATGTCTGACCGCCCGTTCACTCGACCGGTGCACAGGAGGACGATTCCGGCTGATCGCCGCCGAGCTGTCTTCGCAGTGATGTTCGATGAGCATTGGGCCCGAGTGAAGAGACATGTTGAGGCTGTTGTCGACAATCCCGAAGAAATCGACGAGCTTGTGTCGGACGTGTTCGGCTTGGCCTGGGAGAAGCTGAGGCCGGACCGTCCAATGGGGTTGCCGTGGCTACTGCGCGCCGCGGACAACAAGGTGCGGGACCGGGACCGTCGGGCGCGGTCCCGGTCCCGTGCACTCGAGGCGCTCGTCCGGGGCGCATCGGAGTCCTCTGATGGGTTGGACGACCTCGACAGAGTCGCCGTTCGAGAGGCGGTTGCGGCACTGTCCAGTCATGAGCGTCGCGTGGTGGTCTTGACGTACTGGGATGAGCTGTCAGCGGGGGAGATCGCTGAGACGTTGCGGACCAGTCAGGGGTCGGTGTGGACGACGCTGAGTCGTGCACGGGCGAAGTTGCGGGAGGGCTTGGGGCTTCCGCATGACGGGGGTGAGGGTGATGAGTGATGACGATGAGCTGAGCCGTCTGCTGCGTGCGTCGAATCCTGCGCGGACGCTGTTAGATGCTCGGCCGGATGCGGCGGCGTTGGCGGTGCGTGACCGGATCATGGGATCCGCCAAGATTGCACGGGCGCGCGCGATGCCGCGATTGGTGTACGCGGCGGCCGCGGCAATGGTCGTGGTCGCCGTGGCGGCGTTGGCGGTGTTCCTGCCCCGTGGCGCAGCGGTGGCTGTGACGCCTGTGTCGATCTCGTTCACCTCAGGTGGAACTGTCTCGGAGGTGCTGAGTATGGCGCACTCGAAGTTGGCGACTTCGACCGGACCACAGGCGCCCGTTCGCGGGTCGCACACGGTGATGTGGGGGTTGTCACTCGACGCCGATGAGCAGCGGGTTGAGATCGTCCCACAGTTGGCGACGTTGACTTGGAATGAGGATCTCTCGGGCGCCTTCCGCGCAGTCACCGGTGAACCGTACTGGCCTGCAGGTACCGCACCGACCGACGCGACTTCGGCTGCCAAGCCGGGCGATGTACTCTCGGAGATGTCGTTCGCGGCCGGCGAGTACGGCACGCCGGTGGTGGAGGTGCCAGGCGGCTCCCGCAGCGATGTGATGGCGCTGCTTTCAGCGTTCGGTCTCCCTGAGAACCCGACGGCAAGCGATGTAGTTCAGGCGCTGATGAGCGCCTTTGACCATTGGACACTGACGAACGAGCAGCACGCTCAGCTGCTGTCCATCCTGGTCGACACGGGTGGGCTCACGGTTCTTGGCAGCGGTGAGGATCGAGCCGGCCGCGAGGTCGTTGGCGTGGAGACGAAGTCGATCTTCCCGGGCGTGAAGGATCTGGTGCTGATCTCTGCCGGAACGGGCCGCATCGTCGGTGTCGAGTCGTCGCGTGTGACGCCGGACGGGATCGTCCCGTCCGGTGCGGTGATCTCATACAGGCTGTGGGACACCGCGTGATGTGGAAGGTGGAGTAGATGGTTCGTTCTCGCGCGAGGCTCGCAACTGGCGCAGTCGTGGCTCTGGTGCTGACGGCGATGTTCGGCGTGCCACGGGCGGCGTCCGCTGTGGAACAAGTGACACCGGACCCGCGCATCGCTGCGGTGATGGCGGAGGTGCCCGGTGGTGTGCTGCTCGACGCCCACCACGCGGTGTGGCCGGAGCTGGACATGGTGATGGAAACGCCGGATGCAGTGTCGGCGTTCGCTGTCGGTGGCTGTGCGACAGGGTATGTGTGCGTGTTCGACGCAGCTAATGCCTCGGGCGCGAAGATCAGCTGGAGCTCGTGCGGCAACCCGACGGTGTCATCGTTCACCGTCCGCTCTATCGCGAACGCTCGCTCCGCCGGCTATGCACAGGCGCGCTACGGTACCACTGTTCGTGCGACGGCGAACGCTGGCAGCTACGCGAACGTGTTCTCCTCCGTCAACAACGTCCGCTGCGTGGCCTGACGCGGGACGACAGGAAGGCGGTGACCGACGCCCGTCTGGGGGGGCGTCGGCCGCCGCCATCGCTGTTGCTGCGCGCGTCAGTCCGTGTGCGGGTTGAGTGCGGTTCCGTTCGGGGATCGGTGGCGGGAGTGCCCAGGTTGACTGGCTGCACTACGGCCGGCTTCGTCACGGTAACCGGATTCTGCGGCGCGGGCTGTGCCAGCACCCGTCACGGGCAGCCACGTCTACTGCCACGAAAAGCAATGCGACAGCGACTGCCACTCAGGCATCGCCGCGTTCGACGACGGGGTGAAGATCGGCGAGGCGCCGCTCGGCTGGGATGAAGGCCTTGGAGGCATGCCAGGAACCGTGAGGTGAGGAATTCACGGTTCGCGCCAAGAGGCGCTGCCGCCGGGCCAAGTCGAACATGGTGGGGGCGTTGAGGGGCACCGTGCGTAGAGGTAGCGTCACGCTCGCGGGGAGCCAACTCGGCTCTGACGCGGGACCTTTACCGATCCTCGGCTCTGCGCCGCGATCGTCGACAGGCTCACCTTCCACGGCACCATCATCGAAACCGGCACCACCAGCTACCGCCTCGGCCACACCCGAACACAGCCCGAACGATGAGAATATTCGAGGTGATTGCGGGTGTCTCTGCGTCCAGTGCGTGGGATCCTGACACGCCCAACGATGCCGGAAGCTCTGATTGGTTCTGGGCCTCCGGCATCGGGGGGTGTTTACTCCTCGGTGAAATGAACTCGAAGTGACCGATCCCGTAGCGACTGCTACGGCCCTCTATCACCTTTTCGACAATCCGGAGACTTGTCGACCGAATCACTCGCTCTCGACGGGTTCCACGCGTCTCGCTCGTGCGTGTGTAACGACGCGGATGGTCGCCGTAGTGGCCAGGAGAGCCAGCGGACCGATCACGACCGCGCTGCGTGCCCCATGAAAGAAGAGCTGAGGCAGAGCGCCGGGGAACGGGGGGACCGAAAGGTAGATATTGGAACCTGTTGCAAATCCGATGATGACGAGGATGAGCATTGTCCCGGTCGCCACCAGAGCGATCGAAGGTCGGACGGCGAGCGCCAGACCCGCGAGACAGCAAGTCGCTGCGCTGAGCAACAAACCCCAAACGTAGTAATTGGGAATCGGAGCTATCCAAAATGCGGAGGCAAGGCTCAGCCCATAAAAGACAACGAGGCCTAAAGGCACCCCGAGACCAAAGTCAATGCCACGCAAAGGCAGTCCCTTCCATAACGTATAGGCGCTCTCAGATGAAATACCGGCAAGGCAACGTGCTTGAGGGGCCCCACGCTGAACCGCCGCCGATGCTGGACAGAGAGCCAATCCCGAAGTAGCTGATGTTGCCCGAGTCCCAGCATTCCCCGCCCACCGCCGATGTCGACCACGTATTTCCGCTGTTTGGCACAAAGATCGAATTGCTACCCCGCTGGTAACCGCCTCCCCAGAGAGCGATGGTGAACTGTAGGCCGCTGCTGCAGCCGGTAGAGATCATGGCCGAGCCTTGGACGCGTGGTCGGTTACTCGCCTTGTAGGGGGTACCCACCGTGATCGACTGCGTGCAAGACGCGGCCAGTGCCTCCGCGCTCGATTCCAGCGTGGTCACATCCGTGACGGCATCAGTGTAGACGACTCGTACTGTTTCGCCTGGTGCCGGAATGACGGGGAACTCGCCGTTCGTCGCGACAGAAGCCTCGCCGGTCTCGCCGTCGGCGAAAGCGCGTGCGTCCGCCAGATTCGGTGCTGGGTGGTCGAGGTAGAGCACACGATCCGGCTTATTATCGGGCGGGGGAGCGTCACCACTGTGGGAGGCGGCCGCATTCGCTGCCGAGGTGGAACACAAGACGAGAAGTACGGTACCAACTAGTGCAGCCGTGCACTTTGCGACCTTGTTCATGCAGTTTCCTTCCACGTGCTCATTCTGATCGGCGTGCAGCCCAGCTCGTCGTCGAGCATGCGCTACGCCATTAGACATTGGCATCCTGACACCTTCGTTAAGACTGTCGCTGTCGGTACTTTGGGGGACACTGATGGTGTTGGTCGAGTACGAGGGGTTCTGTGGCTCCTCGGACATCCGGTGGGGTCAGCGGGTGAATCCACGGACGGCAAGGCATGCAGAGCCGGTAGTTCTCGCGGTTGCGGTAGCCGCGAGCGAGCCCCCTCGGCCCTAGCCACTGACGATATTGGACTCAAAGTCGCACATCTGTCCTCCGTTCGGTGGACACAGCCGAGGTGTTGCACTACTGATAGGCCATCGGGCCCCACGCGGAGGAACTGGGTGGAGATGGTCTCGATTCGGACCGTCAAGTGGGTCCAACGCAGCTTGACAACGACAACTGGAGCTGGCGCTCCACATCAGCGAGACGCACGCCGACTGAGGACGCCCGCACAATCTGGCGGATGCCGTTATGAGAACGTGATGTAAGGAGTTGTCGATTGGCTTCTCACCGGGGGGATGAAACTCTGCATCTGGTACTAACCACTGGAGCAAGGAGAACCTCTTGTCACGTCTATCCCGCAGGACCAAGTTCGCAGCGGCCGCAGCCGCTGGCGCGCTCGCCCTTACGCTCACCGCGGCACCCTCTGCCTTCGCGGGGACGTATATCGGCTCCCAGCCATGTAACGGGAACTGGTCCTATACCTCCGCCACTGCCACCCAGTCGGTCACTCACTACCACGAGATCCCTGCTAACTGGAAGCGGACCACCAAGCCCGCCGGCTACAGCAATTACAAGGGCTGGTACGACCAGGGGACCGTGTGGATGGAGATTTCCAGTCCGGCAACCCTGACTACGCACCTCATCGCCTGCAAGGGCTAGCGGGAGCGATTCTTGCGGCGAATCTCAACTCTTGCCCTGATCGGGCTGGCCGCACTTGCGAGCGTTGCAGTCGCAGGTTGCGCTAGTCCCGAGCCCCAGGAACAGGCAGACACGTCGTCGGCTCACAGCCTGTCCCCGGCTGCTGATGTCGTCTACAAATGCCTGTCGGACAAGGGCTGGGAGGTCTCGATCAGTTGGGATGGCGGCATCGAGGCAACAGGCGACGACGTGCCGGACGCGCAGCGGGACCTGTTCGAGGCTGACTCTAACGAGTGCTGGGGCGTGATTGACCAGCGTGTTCAGGCAATGCGTCCCGATGCCATCTCGAAGGTCTACGAGCAAGAGCTGGCGACGCGTGATTGCCTCATAGCGCACGGCCTCAACGTCGACTCGCCACCCAGCCGGCAGCAGTACATCGACACCTTTCACGGAGAGCGCTGGATGGCGTATTCGGCATCTGACGTGGACACAATCGCCCAGGACCTGGAGGCATGGCAGAAGCTCTCCGAGGATTGCCCCCAGCCATCCTGGGCGCTGGGAGCAGAACAGTAATCAGGCACCACCCGCGAACTGCTCCGTCTGCGATTGCAGCGGTGGTTCGCGGGTGGTCGTCTGCGCGGTGGCGAGAGGTCGCGCGACAATCACCATCAGATCAGCGCGGAAGCCACGGAGCAGTAGCGTCGCAGCAGCTGCGTGTGAGGAGAGACCTTGGATTCGATGCATGACAGATCGCACCGTCGACCTGCGTGGGTGTGGCTCGCTGGGATCGTCGGTGTCCTCGTGGTAGGCGCGGTCGCAGGATGGGCCACTGCGACCGTGCTCTCGCCGTCGGAAGACGTTCTCGACGCGACTCCGTACACGTACGCGGAGGTCGTTCGCGGCGCGGTCGGAGCCGACTTTCAGCTCAATAGTGTTGCGGAGTGGGAGGCGGTGCCTGTCGGTGCGAATCGCGCCACCGGTGTGGTGACCAGTGTCCTCATCGGCGCGGGGGACGAAGCGGCGCAGGGGACCGTGCTGTACACCGTCGATCTGAAGCCTGTGGTCATCGCCCAAGGTGACGTACCAGCGTTCCGCACCATCGATGCCGTTGCCGAAGGCGCGGATGTGGCTCAACTGCAGAGGATGCTCGCAGCGACGGGCTTTTACCCGGGAGCCGCGGACGGGCGAAATGGGTCAGGCACGACATCGGCTATTCGCGCGTGGCAGAAGTCACTTGGCCTCACTCCGTCGGGAGTGGTGGACCTCGGCAGCGTGATCTTCGTACCCCAACTGCCTTCGCGTGTCGTGCTCGACACAGAAGTTGTCACACGTGGGGCGATGCTCTCCGGCGGTGAGAACGTTGTCCGCGGGCTCGCACCTTCACCCTCGTTCAAGCTGCCGGTGACCCAGAATCAAGCAGGGGTCATCCCCTCAGGTACGCGAGTGGAGATCACGTCGCCGGACGGCGCCACCTGGCTTGCGGATGCTTCCGAGCAGACGGCCGACCCTCAAGACGGAACGGTCACGATTTCGCTCGTGCCTGCGGGCGGTGAGCCGATCTGCGGCAATCAGTGCGTGCAGTTGCCTGTGACGGGCCAGGCGTTACTCCTGTCGAAGATTGTCACCGTCCCTGAGGTGAGCGGATTGGTAGTGCCTTCTGCTGCCCTTGTCACCGACGCAGAAGGGGAGATAGCTGTCATCACCGAGGAAGGCGAGCGGACGGGGGTCACCGTCATCGCCTCTGCTCGCGGGATGAGTGTCGTCGAAGGAGTCGCCGCAGGCACCCGCGTACGAATGCCTGGCAACGAGGAGAGTCGCTGACCATGCTGGCTGCGCATGACGTGACCTTTGCCTTCGGGCGACAGGCCGCGCCCATCATTCAGAACTGGTCCGCTGAGTTTCCCGCCGGCACGATGACAGCGTTGATGGGCCCCTCGGGAAGGGGGAAATCCACGTTGCTTTACATCCTGGGCCTCATGCTCCGCCCGACGGGCGGGGAAGTGCGGATCGACGGGGCACCAGTATCGAGGCTGTGCGACGCTGAGTCAGCGCATCTACGCGCACATCGATTCGGATTCGTATTCCAGGATGCGGCTCTCGACCAAACCCGCACCGTTGTCGATAACGTCACTGAGACCGCGCTCTACAGGGGGCAACGCCGCGCGGCAACGTCCCGACGCGCGCTGGAACTCCTCGACCGCTTTGGGGTCGACGTGCCCCCCAATCGCAAACCGGGGCAGGTGTCGGGCGGGCAGGCGCAGCGGATCGCGCTTTGCCGGGCGCTACTCAGCGAGCCGGACATCGTTCTCGCAGACGAACCGACCGGCAATCTCGACCCGTCAACGACGCAAGTCGTCGTAGAAGCGCTGCACGAGCAGGCGAGCCGCGGAGCCGTCGTGATTGTCGTTACCCATTCCCCCGACGTCGGTGATGCGTGCGACCGGAGGATTAAATTGTGACCCCTCGCGATTGGCTGGCCATCGCAAAGGAGACGTGGGCCGCCACCATCTCGCAGCCGGTCGCATCTATGGTCACGGTACTGGTGACCCTGGGGATGGTCCTCACCGTCATGCTCACCACCGGTCGAACGGTTGGAGCTGAACAACAGGTTCTCGGATCCATCGACTCAGCAGGCACGCGAACGATCCAGGTGCGCGCTGAGAGCGGTGCGGGTCTGACGGCCGGCGTACTCACGCGCCTCCAGCACATCGAAGGCGTCGAGTGGGCTGCCGGGTTTACCGGCGCGGTCGATGCGACAAACACACGTGTTCTGGACGGCATCAGGGTCCCGACTCGACTCGTTTACGGGGCCGAGCTGGAACGCCTTGGCGTTCCGGTCGAATCAGCTGTGCCGGGCGCGCTGGCATACGCATCGGACGCAGCACTCGCTCAGCTCGGCATGCCCGATCACGCTGGCTCCGTCACCACGACTCAGGGCATCACGTATGGAGTAGCCGGCTCCATGAAGACCCCTGACTTCCTCTCGAGCTTTGAACCCCTGGTTCTCATCCCCCAGCAGACAGGCTCGGGCAATGAGCCGATCAGCGCTCTCGTGGTCATCGCCGAACGGCCCGAGTTGGTGGCACCTGTCGCGGATGCTGTCTTCTCAGTCCTCGCGGTCGATGATCCGTCCAAGGTCTCCGTCCACACGTCCGAGGCTCTGGCCGACCTGCGTGAACTCGTTCAGGGCCAGTTGGCGGCGTTCTCTCGCGGCATGGTCCTCCTCACCTTCGCGATCACAGGCTCCCTGGTGGCGGTGATTCTCTACGGCCTAGTGATGATGCGCAGGAAGGACTTCGGGCGCCGCCGCGCGCTCGGCGCGACCCGCGGCCTGATCATAGGCCTCTTGCTGTCACAGACGGCCCTCCTCGCTGCGGTCGGAACAGGCGTCGGCGTGGCCGGCTCGACATTGGCGCTGATCCTAAACGGCGACCCGCTCCCTGGATGGGAATTCACGGTCGCGCTCAGCTTCTTGGCCGTTCTCACCGCAACTGTTGCGGCTCTCTTTCCTGCCATAACCGCCAGCAGGCGCGAGCCAATTCGAGAGCTCCGCGTCCCGTAGTTTCTCTGCTGATCGCGGAGTGTCCCGCCTACACACCTGCCGCGCTGGCGGCACCTGCTGCAGGTCGCTGTCCCACGCGCCGCCCGAGATCAGGTGCAGGGAGGCCAGCGAACGCCGCCGGGTACTCGTCGGGCTAGGCGTTGTGGCCTGCCCAGCATTCGTCGAACACCAGGTCGCCCTAGATCTCCCGTAGCGCACAACCTGTACCAACGCAGGCTCGACGTCTCCGTCACAGACCCCAGGCCCGCCTGTGCCAACCAAGCGTCAGCGGTGTCCCGATGCAGCAAGGTCACCGATGTTCTGAGACCTCACACGGTGGAGGGTCTGGCGGCCTCGATCTAGTGCGCACATAGGTGCACACATACGTGTGGCGTGCTGTGATGCCATGTGGCGTCCTCGCCACTCCCGCCATCACCCGCAGAAACAAGAAAAGCGCCGGTAAACCGGCGCTTTTCTCAAGGTTACTGTCTCAACACAGTGCGCGCCCGAAGGGACTCGAACCCCTAACCTTCTGATCCGTAGTCAGATGCTCTATCCATTGAGCTACGGGCGCATGTTGCTCGCTCTCGCGCACAACGTCGTCAAGAATACCTGACGGATGCGCGCCGCGCGAATCGGCGGACGGATGCTGGTTTCCCGGGCGTGTCCGCATGCTCGGGGCCTCCTCTACCCGCCGTCGAGAGCGCGTAGCTGGCGTTGCAGGGCGACCTGCCGGTACGAGGTGTCGACGAGCTCGGCGAGGAGTTCCCAGTCGCCGGCCTCCGGCTCCACACGGATGGCGAGCCAGCCGTACGCGCCCTCGTAGGGCGGTACGAAGACGTCGTCGCGCTCGAGCAGCACCGGGCGCTCGAGCTCGTCGGGGATGAAGAGGACGGCAGGCTCGGGACCCACTCCGACGATCGCGAACTGCCGCTTTCCTGCGCGGAACGTGCACCGGCCGTGCGAGATCGCCTCGACCGCCTCGGGGTACGGCAGGCAGAGCGCGCGCATCCGCGCCGGAAGCGCGTGCTCGGGCGGGAACCACATCGGGTGGTTCAGGGCCGCTGGGCCGTCCACATCGCGAGCGTAGCCGCGACCGTCCCCGTTGTCAGGACTCGAGCTCGCTGACGTCGACGCCGGAGATGCGCGGCGAGTGCGCCGCGGGCCCGGCCGGGGGCGCAGCATCCGTTCCCGGATCGTCCTGGTGGCGCTTGTGAGCCGCGAGGCGCGGCAGGTCGACGAGGCGGATCGACTGCATGCGGGCGGCGCGCATGCGGTCGTAATCGGGGTCGAGCTCGGGGCGCATGCCCTCGACGCGCAGGCGGCGTTGCAGGTTGGCCTCGACGTCTCCCCACGCGGCGTCGCGGGACTGCTCGATGAGGGTCCGCACGACGTGCGGGTCGTCGGCCATGCGCCGGAGGGCCGTCGCCACTCCGCCGTACTGCCGACCGCGCCTGCGCAGGTTGCGGGTGTCGCGGTCGCGGTAGTCGTGGGTGCCGTCCGGGTCGGTGAACTTGCCCCAGGCCTTCTTGCGCTGGCGCTTGACGAGCGCGGCGGCCTGTTCCTGCTCGTCGGCGAGGCCGAGAAGCGTCTCGCGAGCGAACGGCGCGAAGGCGACGACGTCGAACGGCTCGTCGTGCGCGATCGTCTCGACGAGGATGCGATTGCGGATCGCCAGGCGGGCTGCGGCGGACGCGATGGACACCCCTTCGGCGATCGCCTCTGCGGTCTTGCCCATCGAACCTCCCCTCAAAGGCTAGCGTCCGCGAGGCCCTCCCGAGTCGGCGAGAATCGTAGGCGCGGCTCGTCGAGGGCGACGACCGGACCGAGAGGCATCACATGGCGAAGCAGCGACCCCTGGACGTGCGCGGACGCACCACCGTCATCACCGGGACCGCCGCGGGCATGGGAGCCGATGTCGCTCGTCAGCTCGCGGCGCGCGGAGCACGCATCGCCCTCCTCGACCGCAACGGCGACGGCCTCGCCGCAGTGGCGGCGACCCTCACCGGCACGGGGCACACGACACACGTCGTCGACCTCACCGACGACGACGCCGTGGCGTCCGTGGTGGCCGAGGTCGAGGCATCCCATTCCCGCATCCAGGCGCTGGTGACGTGCGCGGGCTCTTCGATGCTCGGCGACATCGACCAGGTGACGATGGCCGAGATGCGCTGGCTCATGGACGTGAACCTCTGGGGCACCGTGAACGTCACCCAGGCGCTGCTGCCGGCGCTGCGGCGCGAGCCGGCCGCGCACATCACGCACCTGGTGTCGATCTACGGGCTCGCGGCTCCCGCCGGGCGCATCCCCTACGCGATGAGCAAGTTCGCGGTGCGCGGGTTCACCGAGTCGCTGCGGCACGAGCTCGAGCGCTCGACGATCACGGTCGGCGCGGTGTACCCCGCCGGCGTGAAGACGGGGATCATCCTGCACGGCCGCTACGCGGCGGCGATCGACCCGGCGGTCGCGCAGCGCGCCGCCGCTGCCCAGGCCGCGATGTACCACACCGAGCCCGCGGACGCCGCGGCCCGCATCGTCGAGGCG
>DATEOM010000395.1:0-8435 GCA_035274105.1 Microbacterium sp. | reverse complement strand
CGACGGCTCCATCCCGCTCGCCGCCACGGTGGCGCCGTCCGGGGCGGAGCAGGCGGTCGCGTGGTCGACGTCGGACGCCGCGATCGCGACGATCGGCTCCGACGGCGTCGTGCGGGGTGTCGCGGAGGGGACGGTGACGATCACCGCGACCTCGGCGATCACCCCGGCCGTCACGGCGACCGCGACGATCACGGTGCGACCTGCCGCGTGGGTGGCGACCGCGACCTACGACACCGGCGCCCGCGTCAGCTACCAGGGTGCGACCTACGTCGCGCAGTGGTGGACGAAGAACCAGCAGCCGGGTGCGACCGCCACCGGGCCGTGGGCGAAGGCCGGCGATCCGGCGGCGTGCGGCAGCGCCGCACTCCCGGCCTGGACGGACTCGTGGATCTACACCGGTGGCGAGAAGGTCGTCCACGACGGCCGGCAGTGGCAGGCGAAGTGGTGGACCCGTAACCAGATCCCGGGCGACAAGAACGGACCGTGGCAGCTCCTGAGCGTGTGCCCGGCCCCCTGAGCCGCCCCGGGTGGGGGTGACGCGCCCGGACTCCCCCCACCCGGGCGCCTCACCCGCCTCCGGGAAGCGCGTCGGCGCTTCCCGGAGGCCGTGTCATCTCGCGGAGCTCTGCAGGATCGCCGCGGCCAGCGCCTCGACGGGCTCGCTCGTCGAGCGCGGGGTGGACAGCAGGACGAAGTCCATCTCGCTGAGCGCGGGCAGGCCCAGCGCCGGCCCGGATCGCACGAGGTCGTCGGGCACCATGCTGTGCGGCAGCACCGCCAGTCCGATCCCGGCGCGCGCGGCCGCGAGGGCGCCGTGCAGATCGACGACGTTGCAGGTGACGCGCCAGCCGCGCCCGATCGAGTCCAGCGCGCCGAGCGCCGCCGCGCGGGAGAGGCTCTGCCCGGGGTAGGCGATCAGCGGCACCGGCTGATCCGCGTCGATCCGCAGCGACGGATGCGACACCCAAGCGTGGCGGTCACGGCGCACGAACCTGCCGTCGGGGAGGCCGGGCTCCTGCTTCACGTACGCGAGCTCGAGCTGCCCGGCACGCAGCCGTCGGGCCATCACGGCGCTCTGACCGACCGAGAGCGCGAGGTTCACCTGCGGGTGGCTGCGGCGGAACGACCGGATGATGGGCGGCAGCTCGGTCAGCGCGAGGTCGTCCGCGGCGCCCAGCCGCAGCCGGCCGCGCATCGCGGTGCGGCTGAAGTAGGCGTCTGCCGCGTCGTGCGCGGCGAGGATCTCCCGGGCGTGGCGCAGCATCGCATCGCCGTTGTCGGTGAGCAGCGCCGTGCGCGATTCGCGATTGATGAGAACGCCGCGCGCCGCCTGTTCGAGCCGCCGCACGTGCTGGCTGACGGTGGGCTGCGCCAGCTTGAGCTGCTCCGCCGCACGGGTGAAGCTGCCGGTCTCGGCGACGGCCACGAACGAGCGCAGCTGGACGGGGTCGAACATCCCGGACTTCCCTTCGTCATTGCGGAACGCAATGCTCGCGATGCGAATGATCGTAGTTCGGAATCCGTCGGCGCTGCGCTCCTAGCCTGGGGACGTGGCATCCGAGACCGTCGTCGCGCCCCGCACCGAACCCATCCCGGTCGCGGCGGACTCCGGCGGTGCGGCACTGCGCAAGACCCTGCGCATCGCGAACTACCGCAACGTGTTCGTGTCGATGCTGGCGGGCTCGGTGGGCGGGTGGATGTCGCGCGTCGCACAGGACTGGCTCATCCTCGAGCTGACCGGCAGTGTCGCGCTGGTCGGCCTGGCCGTGACGTGCCAGTTCGCGCCCATCCTCCTGTTCGGGCTGTGGGGCGGGGTGGTGGCCGACCGCTTCGCGCGGCTGCGGGTGGTGCTGACCGCGCACGCGGTCACGACGACGGGACTGGTGACCGTCGCGGTGCTGGCGCTGAGCGGCACGATCCAGCTGTGGCAGATCTACCTCATCGCGAGCATCACGGGACTCGCCGCCGTCGCCGAGAGCCCCGCTCGCAGCGCGCTGGTCACCCAGATCGTGCCCAGGGAGCGGATCCAGACCGCGATCAGCATCCAGGCGATGACCTTCCACGGCTCGGGACTGATCGGCCCCGCCGTCAGCGGTGCCGTGATCGCCGCCGTCGGTGCGGGCTGGTCGCTCCTCGCCGCGGCGTGCCTCTCCGTCGTCTCGTTCATCGCGCTGAGCCTCATCCGGCGCAGCCGGCTGATCCCGGTGGCCCTCGCCGACCGCACCTCGGGAGTGAGGGACGCACTGAGGTACGCCCGGCGCAAGCCCGCGATCCGCTGGCCGCTCGTGATCCTCGCGGTGCTCGCCACCTTCGGCATGACCCACACCGTCCTCTACGCCGCGGCGTCGACCCCGGCCGGCTACGGCACGGGAGCCGCCGGGTACGGGCTCTACATGGCGTGCGGGGCGCTCGGCGCCGCCGCGGGCGCCGTGCTCTCGACGCGACGACCCACCGTGACCCTGCGGTCGGTGGTGGTCGCGGCGATCCTGTTCGGCATCGGGATGCTGTGCGCCGCGGCTGCGCCGTGGATGCCGCTGTTCCTCGTCGCCGTCGTCGGCCTGTCGACGGCCCGCATCATGTTCGGCACCGCCGCGGAGTCGCTGCTCCAGCTCTCCGCGAACCCGTCGATCCGTGGGCGCATCGCATCGCTGTACTTCGTGATCATGACCGGCGGGCAGACCGGCGGAGCCCTCCTCATCGGATGGATCGCCCAGACGTACGGGGTGCACGTCGCCTACGCCGTGGCGGGCGGCCTGCCGCTCCTCGCGGCGTGCGTGGTCGCCCTGCTCATCCTGCGGGAGAAGCGCCTCTGCATCAGGGTGCACTGGCGGGTGCTGCGGGGCCTCGTCAGGGTCGAGCGGAGCGCGGTGCCGGAGCGGGTCTAGCGTCCGGCGGCGATGAGGCGGCCGACCTTCGCGATCTGCTCCTCGCTGTCGAACGCGGATCCGAGCGCGACGGCGCGGCACCCCGCGGCCAGGAACGCCTCCGCCGTGTCGGGGGTGACCCCGCCGGTCGCGACGAACCTCGCCTGGGGGAACGGGCCGGCCTGGTGGCGGATCCACGACGGGCCGAGGCGCTCCGCGGGAAAGGCCTTCACCCACGTCAGCCCCCCGCGCAGGGCCGCCTGGATCTCCGTGCCGGAGGCCACGCCCGGGATGTGGGGGAGTCCCGCCGCGGCGCTCGCCGCAGCGACGTCGGCGTCCAGACCCGGCGCGACGGTGAACGCCGCGCCCGCCGACGCGACATCGCGGACCTGCTCCGGCGAGATGACCGTGCCGGCGCCGACGTCGAGACCCCGCTCGCGTGCCGCGGCCGCGACCGCCGCGAGCACCGGCAGGTCGTCGGCGTCCATGACCGGGACCTCCACGATGCGCACGCCGGCCGTCCAGGCCGCCTCCGCCAGCGACAGCGTGCGATCCAGGCCCTGCCTGCGGAAGATGCCCATGATCGGGACCTCGTCGAAGATCCTCGAGAAGTACGCGTCGTGCATGTCAGGCTCCCATCGAAGGTGCGGGGGTGGGGTGGGCTGCGGCGGAGACCGCCTGATCGCCGAAGCTTCTGAGGACGAGCGCCGCGGCGGCGTGACCGGAGCGGAGGCGGGCCTGCGGGTCGTCGCCCCGGAGCCGGCCCGCGAGCCACCCGGCGGCGAAGGCATCGCCCGCGCCGACGGGCTCGATGACGTCGACCGTGGTGGCAGGCACCCGGAACACGGCGTCGCCGCTGTACTCGACGGCGTCCACGGCTCCGTCCTTGACCACGAGTATCGGGACCTGCGGCAGTCGCGCGCGGACCTGCTCGGACGTCGTCGTACCCCAGAGGGCCTCCGCTTCGTCGCGGCCGACGAAGACGACGTCAGCCCGCGCGGCGAGGTCGCCGAGCACGGCGGCCGCCTCATCGACGGACGACCACAGCGCCGGGCGGTAGTTCACGTCGAAACTCACCTCCGCCGGTGCGAGAGCACCCGAGAGCAGCGACTCCACGGTGCGCCGCGCGCTCGCCGAGAGCGCGGCCGTGATGCCGCTGGTATGGACGATCCGCGGGATGGGCAGACCGTCGAGGTCCTCGTGTGCGATCGTCGACGCCGCGGAGCCGGCGCGGTAGTAGTGCACCCGGGATCCGTGCGGCGAGGGCTCCTTCACCATGAGCCCGGTCGGACGGCCGGGGCAGACGCGCACCAGCGAGGTGTCGACGCCGTGGCGCGCGACGCTCTCGACGACGAGGCTTCCGAGCACTCCGGCGCCCACTCGCGAGTACCACGCGGTGCGGGCGCCCTCCGTCGCCGCAGCGATCGCGACGTTGCTCTCGGCACCGCCGGCGCCGAGAGTCGCGGCGCCGTCCAGCGCCACGGCCGCACCGGCGACGGGGGCGACCAGCACCATCGTCTCGCCGATGGTGAGCAGGTCGGGCGCGGTCACGCCGTCACCGGCGAGGATCCGGCGGAATCCAGCATCCGTTCCACCGCCATCTCGACGCCCCGCAGCTGGGCAAGCCCCTTCAGCCGGCCGATCAGGGCGTAACCCGGATAGGTGCGGCGCGACAGGTCGTCGAGCAGGAAGTGGCCGTGGTCGGGGCGCATCGGGATCACGGCGGCCGGCTCTCCCGCGGCCGCGCGGCGGCGCTCCTCCTTCACGAGCTCTTCGATCACCGCCACCATGTCGGACCCGCCGTCGATGTGGCCGTCCTCGAAGAAGCTCTTGCCGTCGGCCTCGATCGTGACGTTGCGAAGATGCGCGAAGTAGATGCGATCGGCGAACCGGCGGGTCATCTCGACGACGTCGTTGGTCGCGACCGATCCGTACGACCCGACGCACATGGTGAGGCCGTTGGCCCACGACGGCGCGGCGTCGAGGATGCGCTGCGCGTCGTCGGCCGTCGAGACGACGCGGGGGAGGCCGAACAGCGGCCGCGGCGGATCGTCCGGGTGGATCGCCAGCCGGACCCCCGCCTCTTCGGCGGCGGGCACGACCTCGCGGAGGAACGCCGCGAGGTTCTCGCGCAGGCCGTCCGCGTCGATCCCGTCGTACAGCCCGAGTCCGGCGCGCAGCGTGTCGAGGTCGTACGACTCCTCCGACCCCGGAAGACCCACGAGGACGGTCTCGGTCAGGGCGGCGAGGCCGTCGTCGTCGAGCCCGTCGACGTACGCGGCCGCCGCCTCGACCTCGTCGGGCGCGTAGTCGCGCTCGGCATCGTGGCGCCGCAGCACGAAGAGGTCGAAGGCGGCGTGGGCGATGAAGTCGAATCGCATCGCGTAGCCGCCGGTGGGCAGGGTCCAGCGCTGGTCGGTGCGCGCCCAGTCGATCACCGGCATGAAGTTGTAGCAGACGGTGCCCAGGCCCGCCTCGCCGAGGTTGCGCAGCGTCTGCGCGTAGTTCGCGACGGCGCGGGCGCGCTGCGGGCCGCCCCATTTGATGTGCTCGTGCACGGGCACGGACTCGACCACCGACCATGTCAGTCCCGCGGCCTCGATCTCGGCGCGGCGTCGGCGGATCTCGTCGAGCGGCCAGACCTCGCCGTTGGGGATGTGGTGCAGGGCCGTGACGATGCCCGTCGCGTCGGTCTGCCGGATCTCGGCGAGCGTGACCGGGTCGTTCGGGCCGAACCAGCGCCAGGTGTGTTCCATGAGGGTCCTCCGTCGAGTGGTGTGGGGGTCAGCGCGCGGCGAGGGATGCTCGTGCCGCGGCGGTGGTCGGTGCGGGCGCCTCGGCGAGCGGCGTCGTGCGCGCACTCGGGCGCCACTCGGCGTCGACGGGAGGCAGCTCCGAGCCGAGCGTGAGGTAGAGCCGATCGATGCGCAGCCCGGACTTGCGGGCGAGCACCGACACCACGTGCCGGCCGGCGTCGATGTCGAGGTCCGACACCAGCGTCCATACCCACAGCTGCCGGGTCCCATAGGTGCAGAATCCGTCGTGTCCGAACTGCGCGCTCTCCGGCTGCACGACGCCGTCGAGCGCGAGGGTGAGCGCGTCGTCGGTGCGGTCGTCGAACTTCATCAGCAGCCACACGGCGTACCGGCCCGGCGACGCCACCTCGATCGCGTAGTGCATCGCGGGGGCGGCGTGGGGGTCCTCCCATGCCACGCCGCGCGGGACGACATGCATCGCGAGGCCGGTCCGGCCGTCCGTCTCGGCCTGGGTGTGCGACCAGGTCAGCTCTCGCGGCCCGTCGCCGGCCGTCGTCCACGAGGTCGCGTCGCCGGCGAGCGCGTACTCGGCCTCCCACGCCAGGATCCCGCCCGCCTCGCGCACGACTCCCAAGCCGATCTGCGCGCGGACGTCCTTGGTGCCGTCGGCCGCTCGGCCGTAGCGCGGCGCCCCGAGGCTCGTCTGCGGCACGGCGTGGGCCGGGCGGAAGGTGGTGTCGCCCTCGTGGAACCCGCGCCCGGCGTACACCTGCGACGGCAGCGGCACGGCGTCGGCGTCGACGCGGTAGAGCCGCCGGACGAGCTCGCCGAGGGCGTCCAACCGGGGGCTCTCCGGGTGGGGCACGATCGTCGCCGGGCGGGCGCGGCCGGTGTGCGCGCTGAAGGCGGGGCCCAGCGCGGTGCGCTGCGGGGGCTGCGTGTAGACGACGACCTTCGAGAGCGTCACGTCCGCGTCGACGGCGTGCAGCCGGATCTCGTGCGCACCCGCATCGAGGTGGGGTAGTCGCACGGTGAGCCGCTCGACGTTGTCCTGCACGCCGCGTTCCCAGTCGCCGCGGTGCTCGTCGGTACTGGCGCTCTCCACGATGACGGGAGGATGCCCGTCGACGCTCACGCCGACGCGGATCGAGCCGGTGGCGTTCAGCGTCGGGAGCCGGTGGAGCTCGAGCAGGTGCCGGCCGGCGGTGTGCAGGTGCACGTCGAACTCGAGGCGTGCCTCCGTGCCGGCAGGCGCATCGCCCGCCGACGCCTCGACGGCCATAGCGTGTCCGCCGTAGCGGCCGAGGTGCGGCGCGGGCCGCCAGCGGGCGCCGGCTCCCGCGACGATCCGGTCGGGCAGAGCGGCGTCGAGGCTGACGTAGCCGTCGGCCTCGACCGATCCGCGGAAGTGCTCATCGATGACGGATGCTGCCGCCACCGTCACCGGGACCGTCGTCGATCGCCCGCTCTCGACGTCGCGGACGCGCACGGCGCCGATCCGGCCCGCGTGCGCGGCGGGGTCGGCGATGCGGACCGCGATCCGCGTCTCGCCCTCCACCGATCCCGCCGTCTGCGACAGCGCGATCCACGGGTCGGCGTCGAGCTCGAACGCGACCGCGCCCGCCCCCGTGGTGAAGATCTCGAGCCACTTCTCGGCTGCGCCCCACGGCCAGAACGTCAGTCGCGGCGCGGCACCGGGCTCGTCCTCACCCCAGGCCACGACGCCGAGGCCCCGCCCGCTGATGCTCAGCGCGGGTGTCGCGGCGGGGTGGAGGGGCATCACCGGCGGAGGGAAGCACTCCGGCGTGAACATCCCCTCCCACGCCCCGCCCGAGAGCGTGTGGTTGTACGCATGGATGAGGGTGCGCTTGTGGGCGTCGAACGCCCGCGAGAGGTCGAGGTACCGGTCGGCCGCGGCGGCCTTCCCCTGACGGAAGGCGAGCGTGCTGCGGTCGGCGTAGAAGAACTGCGCGTTGACGAGGTAGGTCAGCTGCACCTTGAAGGCGAACACCTGCAGGAACGCGTCCCGCTCGTGCTCGGGAAGAGCGAGGGCCAGAGCGCCGGCGCGATCCGCCAGCTCCCGCAGCTCTTCGAGCCGAAGGCCCGCCTCGTCGCCGTAGGCCGTCTGCGCGAACACGTCGGCGCCCAGGTGCTCGATCTTGCGTTGGCTGTTGAGACGCGAGTGCTCGACATAGATGCGTCCGGCGTCGGCTCCGTGCCCGCCGCTGAAGGCGTCGTCGATCCACTCGGCGACGAACTCCTCGACATCGGCGGTGGACGATTCCTTCCCGGCCTCCCACGCCGAGCGCAGGAAGAAGTCCATCTCGATCTCGAGGGGCTTGAGTCCGCCGATGTTGTCGACCCACAGTCGACGGATGCCGCGATCCCACGCCTTGCGCAGCTCCGACTTCATCAGCGCCAGAGACGTCGACGAGGTGGCGAGGTAGCTCGTCGTCATGTTGGACCAGTACGAGGAGTGGTAGTACAGGCCGTGTCCGCCCGGGCGGGTGCGCTCGGATTCGGAGGGGAACCGGCGGATGTAGCCGAAGTTGTCGTTCGCCCACACCACGGTCACGTCGTCGGGAACGCGCAGGCCGGCATCGTAGAGGGGCAGCACCTCCTTGTAGGGGATGAACAGCTGCGGGGGCGTCGACGGGTCCACGCGCAGCGTCTCGGCGAGCAGCGCGCGCTGGTCCCGGATCACGGTCTCGAGCAGCTCGACACGGGCGCGGGTCTTCTCCGTCTCGGTCATGTCGCCGTCGTCGTCGATCGCGGCGGTCACGAACCCGGTGTCGTGGACGCCGCGCATCCCTAC
>DATEOM010000394.1:0-4338 GCA_035274105.1 Microbacterium sp. | reverse complement strand
TCCGCACGACCGACGAGCCGTCGGTCGACGCCGGATCCTGGGTCAGCGCCGACACGACCCAGCTCTCCGTCGCCCCCGGCGCGCAGACCGACGTCGCCTTCACCGTCAGCGTTCCCGCCGACGCCGCGCCTGGCGACCACTCGGCCGGTCTCATCACGTCGTTCCGCGGAGGCTCCGATGGCGGCACGATCGACGTCGACCGGCGCCTGGCAACGCGCGTGAGCGTGCGCGTCTCGGGCGACCTCGCCCCCGCCGTCGAGGTCCAGGACGCCTCCGCCGCCTACGTCGGGTCGTGGAACCCCTTCGATCCGGGAACCCTCGTGCTGACGTACCGCCTGGCCAACGCCGGCAACACCCTCCTGACCGCGACCGACGGCTCGAGCGCCAGCGGACCATTCGGGGCGATTCGCGTGACGCCCGGGCCGATGCTGCTTCCCGAGGTGATCCCCGGATCGACGGTGGACGTTCGACGGGAGATCGAGATCGCCCCGTGGGGATGGCTCACGGGGTCGGTGAGCGTCCACCCCGAGGCGATCGGGCTCGGCGCACAGGAGCTCGCGCCGGTGACGGTGGCCTACTCCACCGCCGCCGTGCCGTGGACGCTCCTCATCGTCTTCGCACTCGTTGCCGGCGTGGCCGTGGCCGTGTGGCTCGTCGTCCGGCGCCGATCGAAGACCCCCGCACCGGCGAAGGTCTGACCCGACGGATCGCCCTCAGGGCCGCAGCGGCAGGAGGTCCGAGATGTCGGCGCGTGTGCCCGAGGCGCTGATGCGACCCGCGGCGGCAGCATCCGTCCACTGTTCCTGGCCCGTCGCCAGCGCGATCCAGGTCGCGGGATCGGTCTCGACGACGTTGGGCGGCGTGCCGCGCGTGTGCCGGGGACCCTCGACCACCTGCACCGCGCCGAACGGCGGCACCCGCACCTCGACCGAGTTGCCCGGCGCCTTCTCGGCGAGCAGCTGCAGCAGATAGCGCACGGCCGTCGCGTTGTCGGTGCGGGCGGGCGGGATGGATGCTGCCACCGCCGCCGCGACCGCGCTCAGCGCGGCACGGCCGTCGTCGGTCGAGATCTTGCGGGCCACGCCCCCACGCTACGCCCCACACCCCCGGCCGTTCCGCAGTCACTTCGTGCGGGTCACCGCACGCCGCACCCACCCGAACCGACTGCGGAACCGTGTGAGGGCGCCTCGGCGCTCGACCCCCACCGTTCCGCAGTCACTTCGTGCGGGTCAACCGCACGCCGCACCCACCCGAACCGACTGCGGAACCGTAGGAGGGCACCTCGGCGCTCGACCCCACCGTTCCGCAGTCACTTCGTGCGGGTCGCCCGGCGCCTCACCCGCCCGAACCGACTGCGGAACATCGAGCGGCGACGACGACGGGGACGGGGACGAGGACGAGGACGGGACACCCCGGGAGGGGCCGGGGCGCCGGACGACCCGAAACAGCGGGAAGGGCCGCCGGTAGGCTGGACGGCGTGAAGATCCTGGTTCTCGGCTCGGGCGCGCGGGAGCACGCCATCATCCTGGCGCTGCGGTCGGAGGAGGCCGAGCACGAGATCTTCGCGGCCCCCGGCAACGCCGGCATCGGGCAGGACGCGCAGCTCGTCGCTCTCGACCAGAACGACCCCGTCGCGGTCAGCCAGTTCGCGATCGACCACGACATCGCGCTCGTCGTGATCGGCCCGGAGGCCCCGCTGGTCGCGGGCGTCGCCGACGCCGTCCGGGAGCGCGGCATCCCGACGTTCGGACCGGGCAAGGCGGCCGCGCAGCTCGAGGGCTCGAAGACGTTCGCCAAGCGGGTCATGGACGCCGCCGGCGTGCCGACCGGCCGCGCCGTGCGCGCGCACACGCGCGCCGAGGTCGAGGCGGCGTTCGACGATCTCGGCGCCCCGCACGTCGTCAAGGCCGATGGCCTCGCCGCCGGCAAGGGCGTCATCGTGACGTCCGACCGCGCCGCGGCCCTCGCCCACGCCGACGAGTACCTGCCGTCGGGCGCCGTGCTCGTCGAGGAGTTCCTCGAAGGCCCCGAGGTGTCGCTCTTCTTCGTCAGCGACGGCGACCACGTGCTGCCGCTCAGCCCCGCCCAGGACTACAAGCGCCTGCTCGACGCCGACGAGGGCCCCAACACCGGCGGCATGGGCGCGTACTCCCCGCTGCCGTGGCTCGACGGCAGGTTCGGCAGCGAGCGCGAATTCGTCGAGCTCGTCACGCGAGACATCGCCGAGCCCGTCATCCGTCGATTGGATGCTGAGGGCACGCCGTTCATCGGACTCCTCTACGCGGGTCTCATCCTGACCGACGACGGCGTCAAGGTCATCGAGTTCAACGCGCGCTTCGGCGACCCCGAGACCCAGGTCGTGCTGCCCCGGCTCGTCGACCCGTTGTCGGAGCTGCTGCTGGCCGCGGCATCCGGGCATCTCGAGGACCTGCCGCTGCCGGCCTTCGCGAACGACGTCGCCGTGACGGTCGTGCTCGCGAGCGAGGGCTACCCGGCGTCGCCCGTGACCGGTCGCGCGCTGACGAACCTGCGCGAGGCGGAGGCCGTCGACGGCGTGCACCTCGCCCATGCCGCCACCGCCGAGACCGATGGCGGCCTCGTCGCGACCGGCGGCCGCGTGCTCAACGTCGTCGGCGTCGGCACCACGTTCGTCGAAGCCCGCGACCGCGCCTACCGGGCGCTGGGCGCGATCGGCCTCGAGGGCGGCCAGCACCGCACCGACATCGCCGCGCGCGTCGCCGAAGGGCTCTGACGCCTTGGGCTCGGTCGACGCCTCGGGCTCTGACGCCCGGTCGACGCCTCGGGCTCTGACGCCCCGGTCGACGCCTCGGGCTCTGACGCCGCGGGCCCGGTCGATCTCGGCGGCGTGAACGCCGACGGCGGGTGCCTCCGCGAGAAGTGACCGACCGCGCATCGGCCGATCGGACGAGGCGTTTCGGGCCGGGCGGCCGACGCGGCGCAGCATCCGTTCTCGCGATCATGGCGGCATGACAACCGCCACCGCCCGCCCGCGCGTCGCCCGACGCCGACCCGAATGGCTCGTTCCCGCCGGGCTGATCGCCCTGAGCCTCGTGCCGATCGTGGCAGGATCCGCGCGTCTCACCCAGCTGACCACCGGCGCCGCGGTCACCGCCGAGAACGCCCGGTTCTTCGACTCGCCCGTCCCCGTGGTGGCGCACATCATCGGATCGAGCGTGTTCCTCGTGCTCGGGGCGCTGCAGTTCGCGCCGTCGCTGCGTCGCCGGCGCTGGCATCGCATCGCCGGGCGCATCGTCGCCCCGGCCGGACTCGTCTCAGCGTTCTCGGCGCTCTGGATGACGCTGTTCTACGACATGCCGGCGTCGGTCACCGGTCCGGGGCTCGCCGCCGTGCGGATCGTGCTGGGCACGGCCATGGCCGCCGCCATCGTCGTCGCGTTCGTCGCGATCTGGCGGGGCGACGTGCGCACGCACAGCGCGTGGATGACGCGCGCCTACGCGATCGGCCTGGGCGCCGGCACGCAGGTCCTCGTGTTCATGCCCTACACGCTGCTGATCGGCACGCCCGCACCCCTGACCCACACGCTGCTGATGACAGCCGGCTGGGTGATCAACCTCGCCATCGCCGAGGTCGTCATCCGGCGGCGTGCCCGCACCGGACGCCGCCGCGGCGCCCCGATGGCCGCGACCGGTGCCCGCCTATCATGAGGGCATGACGAGCCCGGTCCGCGCGCTCTGGGACGCGCCCGCGGCGGTTCCGGCGCCGCCCCGGCGGGTCTGGCGCGACGGGGTGCTCATCGTCGCGATTCCGCTGCTGGCGGTGGTCGAGGCATCCGTCCGCACCGACGTGCCGTGGCGCTGGCTGTGGGCGGTCGTGCTCACCGCGCTCGCTCCGACGCTGCTGTGGCGCCGGTCGCACCCCTTCACGATGCTCGCGATCGCCTTCGCCGTCGGCACGACGGTGGGGCTCGCGACCGCCGGCGACCCGCAGCTGTACACGACGGCGTACTTCCTGATCCTGCTGTACGCGGTGTTCCGATGGGGTTCCGGGCGCGCGATGGTCGGCGGCGGCGCGCTCGTCGTGATCGGGATGCTGCTCACCTTCCTCGCGACGCCGCCCGAGCTCGCCGACGTCATCGGCGGCGTGGCCGTGGCGGTGACCACGAGCACGCTCGGGCTGGCGGTGCGGTGGCGCCGTCGCGCCCGCACGCGCGAGTTGGAGCAGGTGCGGCTGCTCGAGCGCGAGCAGCTCGCCCGCGACCTGCACGACACCGTCGCGCATCACGTCTCGGCGATCGCGATCCAGGCGCAGGCGGGCAGCGCCGTGGCGGCGACCGATCCCAGCGCGACGGTGCAGGTG
>DATEOM010000393.1:0-2443 GCA_035274105.1 Microbacterium sp. | reverse complement strand
CGATGTACGATGCACGCGTATGAGCGCCATGATCGCGTTCAATCGCCCCTACCTGACCGGCCGCGAGTTCGACTACGTCCGTGAAGCGGCCGCCACCGGTCAGCTCGCCGGCAACGGCCAGTTCACCCGGCGCTGCCAGGCCTGGCTGCAGGAGACGCTCGGAGCTCCGAGAGTGCTCCTCACCCACTCGTGCACCGCGGCACTCGAGATGTGTGCGTTGCTGCTCGACCTGCAGCCGGGCGATGAAGTGATCATGCCGTCGTTCACCTTCGTGTCGACGGCCAATGCCTTCGTGCTGCGAGGGGCGACGCCGGTGTTCGTCGACATCCGGGCCGACACACTCAACATCGACGAGACGCTGATCGAACGGGCGATGACCCCGCGGACCCGCGCCGTCGTCGTCGTCCACTACGCCGGCGTCGCCTGCGACATGACGCCGATCGTGTCGATGGCCCGGCGCCGCGGCCTCGTCGTGATCGAAGACGCGGCCCAGGGATTGCTCGCGTCGTACCAGGGTCGCCCGCTCGGGTCGCTGGGCGACCTGGCCGCCTTCAGCTTCCACGAAACCAAGAACGTTCAGTGCGGCGAGGGCGGTGCGCTGGTGATGAACGACGCGCGCTGGGCGGAGCGGGCGGAAATCCTCTGGGAAAAAGGCACCGATCGCTCGAAGTTCACCCGCGGGCAGGTGGACAAGTACACCTGGGTGGACCTCGGCTCGTCGTTCCTGCCCGGCGAGATCACGGCGGCGTTCTTGTGGGCACAGCTCGAGGCGGCTCGCGACATCACCGCCGCGCGCCTCACCCTGTGGCGGTCGTACGCGCAGGCCTGTCGCGAGCTGGACGGCGCCGGGCTCGAGCTGCCGGCGATCCCGCCGGACTGCGTGCACAACGCCCACCTGTTCCGGGTCTTGCTGCCGCGCCACGTGCGGCGCGGCGACGTCATCGCCGATCTCAACCGCCGCGGCGTGAATGCGGTCTTCCACTACGTCCCGCTCCATTCGGCGCCGGCCGGCCTGCGCTTCGGCCGCACCGCCGGGCCAATGACCGTCACCGACGACTGCAGCGCGCGCCTCGTACGGCTGCCGCTCTGGATCGGCATGGGCGACGACACACCGCAGGCGGTTGTCGGCAAGCTCACCGCCTCGCTCTCGTCGCGGGTCTGAGCCGGCGCGGTCTCGCGCGGTTCCGGGGTACGATTCGCCATGGCCCTCGCGCTGGCGCTCGCGCAGCTCAATCCCACTGTAGGCGACGTGGCGGGCAACACCGCGCGCGTTCGCGAAGTACGCGACCGGGCGGCGCGCGATGGCGTCGATCTCATCCTCTTTCCCGAACTGCTCCTCGTCGGCTACCCGCCGGAAGATCTGGTGCTACGCCCCGCGCTCGTCAGCGCGGCAGCCGCGGCGCTGCGCGAGCTGCAGCACGAGAGCGCTGCCGGCGGGCCTGGCCTCGTCGTCACCTTGCCGTGGTGTCAGGACGGGCGGCTGCACAACGCCGCGGCGCTGGTGGCCGACGGTCAGATCTCGCTGCGCTTCAAACACGAGCTGCCGAACTACGGCGTCTTCGACGAGAAGCGCGTCTTCGCGCCCGGGCCGCTTTCGGAGCCGGTCGACTTCCGCGGTCTGCGGCTCGGCCTCCCGATATGCGAGGACGTCTGGTTCGCGGAGACGGCCGCGCACCTGGCCGCGCAGGGCGCCGAGCTGCTGCTCGTGCCGAACGGCTCGCCGTTCGAGGTCGAGAAGTCGCGGCAGCGGCTGCACCTGGTCCAGGCGCGGGTGCGCGAGACCGGGCGCGCGCTCGTCTACGTCAACCAGGTCGGCGGCCAGGACGAGCTCGTGTTCGACGGCGGGTCGTTCGCCGTCAACCCGGACGGCGCGCTCGCCTGCCACCTGCCGTCGTGGGTCGAAACCGTCGTGACGACCCATTGGGATCGCGGCAGCGGACGCCTCGCCTGCCAGGGACCGGCAACCGCGTGGCACGAGGAGCCGCGCCTCGAGGCCGTCTACAACGCGATGGTGCTGGGACTGCGCGACTACGTGCGCAAGAACCGGTTTCCCGGAGTCGTGCTCGGCATGTCGGGCGGCATCGACTCCGCGCTCACCGCCGCGGTGGCGGTGGACGCCCTTGGCCCGGGCCGCGTCAAGGGCGTGCGCCTCCCCTCGCGGTTCACCTCCGCGCCGAGCCTCGACGATGCCGACGAATCGGCACTTCTGCTGGGCATGGCGCTGCAGACGCTGCCGATCGAGACGACCGTGGCCGCCGCCGAAGGCACGCTCGCGGCGGCCTTCGCCGGCACCGCGCGCGACGTCGCGGAGGAGAACCTCCAGGCACGCATCCGCGGCCTGCTGCTGATGGCGCTCTCCAACAAGTTCGCGGACCTGCTCGTCACGACCGGCAACAAGTCGGAGATGTCGGTCGGCTACGCAACGCTCTACGGCGACATGTGC
>DATEOM010000392.1:0-2051 GCA_035274105.1 Microbacterium sp. | reverse complement strand
GGCGGCGGCGCGATCGCCGAACGCTGGGCCCAGAGGTCCGCTCTGCCGGTGCGCGACGTCTTCGACGCCGCCGACACCGGCGATCCGTCCGCGCGGCAGCTGCGGGCCGGTCTCGCCCGCGGCGTGGCCGCCGCGATCCGGGTACTGGTGCTCACCGCCGACGTCGATATCGTGGTCCTCGGAGGGGGTGTGACGGCGTTGGGAGACCGACTGATGACGGATGTCGCAGCCGAGCTCGCAGCCAGTGCCGAGGCATCCCCGTTCATGCGCTCGCTGCATCTCGCCGAGAGGGTCGAGCTGCTGCCGCCGGGTTCGCCGGCAGCCGCGCTCGGAGCCGCGCTGGTGGGTGCGGAGGGCGACGCCGCACACGACACCCGGGAGGCCCTGATCCATGGCTGAGATCGTCATCGTCCGCGACAAGGCGGCGGCGGGAGCGCTGGTCGCCGATCACATCGCAGGACTCCTCCGCACGAACCCGGAGACGGTGCTCGGGCTCGCCACCGGGTCCACGCCGCTGCCCGTATACGAGGCGCTGCGTTCGCGCCTGGACGGCGTCGACGTCTCGCACGTACGCGGCTTCGCGCTCGATGAGTACGTCGGCATCGACCCCGCGCACCCCGAGAGCTATCGCTCGGTCATCACGCGCGAGGTCGTCGAGCCGCTGGGCCTCAACCCCTCGCTCATCCGCACGCCCGACGGCACGCCGGACGGCATCGAGCACCACGGCGAGGAGTACGACGCGGCGATCCGCGAGGCGGGCGGCATCGACCTGCAGATCCTCGGCATCGGCACCGACGGCCACATCGGCTTCAACGAGCCCGGCTCGTCGTTCTCGTCGATCACCCGCGTCAAGACGCTCACCGAGCAGACCCGCCGCGACAACGCGCGCTTCTTCGACTCGGTCGACGACGTGCCGATGCACTGCATCACGCAGGGCCTGGGCACGATCCTGCGTGCCCGCCACCTCGTGCTGCTGGCGTTCGGCGAGGGCAAGGCGGCCGCGGTCGCCGGTGCGGTCGAAGGCCCGCTGTCGGCGTCGCTCCCGGGCTCGGCGATCCAGCTGCACCCCCACGCCACCGTCGTGGTCGACGAGGCGGCGGCCTCGCAGCTCGCCCGCGCCGACTACTACCGCTACGCCTACGACAACAAGCCCGACTGGCAGGGCATCTGACGCCTACCCGTCTCCTGATCCGGAGAATGGATGCTGCGGCTCAGCGTGCGAAGACCTTGCCAGGGTTGAGGATGCCCTGAGGGTCGAACACGCGGGTGATCTGCCGCTGAAGCTCCCACTGATCGTCGCCGAGCTCGTCGGCGAGCCAGCGGCGCTTGAGAACGCCCACGCCGTGCTCACCGGTCAGCGTGCCCCCGAGACGCAGCGCGGCACGGAAGAGGTCGTCGGCGGCCGCCCAGATGTGCTCCGGCGCCTCGACCACGCCGAATTCGTCGGGCTCCGCCTCGAAGATGAAGTTGGGGTGCAGGTTGCCGTCGCCCGCGTGGGCGACCGTCGGGATCACGACGCCGTGTTCGCGCTCGACGCGGGCGATCTCGTCGAACATCGCCGGGAGGGCGCTGCGCGGCACCGAGACGTCCTCGATCAGGGCGGTGCCGAGCGACTCCATGGCGGGATGCATCGACCGGCGGATCGCCAGCAGCCGCTCGCCCTCCTCGCGGTCGTGCGAGACGGCGATGGTCCCGCCGGCGCGACGCAGCACCTCGGCGATGGCGTCGGCCTCGGCGATCGCGGCCGGGCCGTCGGTCTGCACGGTGAGCTGCGCCGCTCTGGGCGTCGGTGCCGCGAGCTCCAGGAGCGCGTGGACGGCGGCGAGGGACGCAGCATCCATCAGCTCCATGATCGCGGGCTGCGCACCGGACGCGGTGACGGCGGCGGAAGCCTCGGCCGCCGTCCGCACGTCCCGGAACGTGGCGGCGATCGTGCACACCTCGCCGGGTACCAGGCGGCGGAGCTTCAGCGTCGCCCCGACGACGACGCCGAGCGTGCCCTCCGACCCGATGACCAACGAGGTCAGGTCGAGACCCGTCACGCCCTTGAC
>DATEOM010000391.1:0-3982 GCA_035274105.1 Microbacterium sp. | reverse complement strand
GCCGCACCGACCGCATCCGCCGAGGCGGAGCCCGTCTCGGGCGGCGACCTGACCTTCGCGATCTCGGTCGACAGCCAGTGCATCGACCCGCAGCAGGTCGGCAACAACGACGCCATCGCGATCGCCCGCCAGACCGTCGCGTCGCTGACGATCCAGGACCCCGAGAACGGCGAGATCCTGCCGTGGCTCGCGACCGACTACGAGGTGAACGACGACGCGACGAGCTTCACCTTCACGCTGCAGGACGGTCCCACGTACGCCGACGGGGAGCCCATCGACGCGGCATCCGTCAAGACCAACTTCGAGGCGATCCAGGCGCTCGGTGCGAAGGCGAGCCTCGGCTCGTCGTACCTCGCCGACCTCGAGAGCATCGAGGTGCCGGACGAGCACACCGTCGTCGTCAACTTCACGGAGCCGAACGCGCAGTTCCTGCAGGCGACGTCGACGTTCTCGCTCGGACTGCTGTCGCCGGCGACGGCCGCCGTGAGCCAGGCCGACCGCTGCCTCGGCGACTACGTCGGCTCGGGACCGTTCTCGGTGAAGAGCTACACGCCCAACGAGGGCGCCGTGCTCGAGCGCCGCGACGGCTACGAGTGGGGCCCGTCGACCGCCGGCCACACCGGCGAGGCCTACCTCGACACCATCACCTACAAGGTGGTGCCCGAGTCGGGCAACCGCACCGGCAGCCTGCAGTCCGGCCAGATCGACGCCACCACCGGCATCGCGACCGCCGACGCCGTGCTTTTCGAGGGCGGCGACTTCTGGTCGCTGAACCGCGCCAACCCCGGCTCGGTCTACAACCTCTACGCCAACCAGTCGACCGAGAAGCTGTCGGACGAGAACGTGCGCCTGGCGATCCAGAAGGGCATCGACCGCGAGCAGATCACGTCGACCCTTCTCAGCCCGGACGACAAGCCCGCCGTGTCGCCGCTCGCCACGTCGACCCCGTACTTCACCGACCTGAGCGACGTGCTCGAGTACGACCCCGAGGCCGCCGCCGAGCTGCTCGACGAGTCGGGCTGGACCGAGGGTGACGACGGCATCCGCGAGAAGGACGGCGAGAAGCTCAGCTTCCACGTGACCTACTGGCAGTCGCCCAAGGAGGTGCTCGAGCTCGTCCAGCAGCAGCTGCGTCAGATCGGCGTCGACCTGCAGCTGACTTTCGCGAGCCTCGCCGACGTGCAGGCCGCGAACGCGGACGGCACCTACGACTTCTCGTACGGCAACCTCACGCGCGCCGATCCCGACGTGCTGCGGACGGTGTTCGCGGTGGACAGCACGAACAACGCCACCAAGCGCACCGAGCCGGCCGAGGTCGACGAGCTTCTCGACGAGCAGGCCGCGATCATCGATCCGGCCGAGCGCCAGAAGGTCGTCGACGAGGCCGCCGAGCTGCTGATCACGGGCGGTTACTCGATCCCGATCTACCAGCTTTCGACGACCATCACGGCCGCCTCGAAGGTGCAGGGCCTGACATTCGAGGCGTCCAGCCGCCTGGACTTCTACGACGCCTGGATCGCCGAGTAGGCACCGAGCAAGAACCGCAGAACAGAGAGGGATGAGGAACGAGATCATGTGGGGCAGATACATCGCACGGAGGATCGGGCAGGGCCTGGTCGTCCTGTGGGCCGCGTACACGATCTCGTTCCTCATCCTGTACCTGCTCCCGGGCGACGCCGCGACGCTGTTCGCGGGTGGCGGGGACCAGGAGAGCATCGATCCCGCGCTCGTGGCGAAACTGCGCACCGAGCTCGGGCTCGACCGCCCGCTGTACGAGCAGTACCTCGTCGCGCTGGGCAAGGCGCTGACCGGAGACTTCGGCGTCTCGACGCAGACCGGGCGCCCCGCATCCGATCTGCTCCTCGAATCCCTGCCGCCGACGCTCGCGCTCACCGCCTTCGCATTCGTGCTGTCGGTCGTCTTCGGCGTCGTCCTCGCACTCGCGGCCTCGCTCGCCCGCGCGCAGTGGCTGCGCAACCTGCTGTCGTCCCTGCCGCCGCTGGGCGTCTCGATCCCGGTGTTCTGGATCGGCCTTCTGCTGCTGCAGGCCTTCTCGTTCCGCATCCGGCTGTTCCCGTCGATGGGCAACGAGGGCTTCGAGAGCCTCGTGCTGCCGGCGATCACGATCGCCATCCCGTCGGGCGCGTTCATCGCGCAGCTGCTGTCGCGGAGCCTGCGTTCGACCCTCGCCCAGCCGTACGTCGAGATCGTCCGGGCGAAGGGCGCGAGCGAGCGCCGCGTGCAGCTCGGCCATGCCTTCCGCAACGCCGCGATCCCCTCGCTCACGATGATCGGCGTGCTGATCGGGGGCCTGCTCTCGGGCGCCGTCGTCACCGAGACCGTGTTCTCGCGCCTCGGCATCGGCCGGCTCGTCGTCACCGCGGTCAACAACCGTGACGTGCCCGTCGTGCAGACCGTCGTCGTCTTCGCCGCCCTCGTGTTCGTGGTCGCCAACCTCGTCGTCGACCTCGTCTACCCCCTCATCGACCGCCGCATCACGCTCGCCCGCACGGCGTTCGTCGCAGCCTGACAGGAGCAGCCATGACCGTCGAGAACGTGCTCTCCCCGCCCGCGCGCACCCTCGAGCCGCACGACCCGTTCCTCGAATCGATCGTCGACCCCGACGCCGATCCGTCGGGTAGCCCGCACGCGGCCCAGCTGGATGAAGAGCGGACGGATGCTGCGTCCCGCCGCGCCGCATTCAAGCCCGTCGTCGCCGTGCTGAAGCAGCCCACGCTCGTCGCGTCGATCCTCGTGCTCGCCCTCGTGACGCTGTGGGCGCTGGTGCCGTCGTGGTTCACGGCGTGGGACCCCATCGTCGGCGTGCCGCAGGACCGCCTGCTGCCGCCGAGCCCCGAGCACCTCTTCGGCACCGACAACCTCGGGCGCGACCTGTACGCCCGCGTGGTCTACGGCTCGGCGACGTCGCTCGCGGCGACCTCCGTCGCGGTGATCGTCGGGCTCGCCGTCGGGTCGCTGTTCGGCCTGCTGGCCGGCTTCCTCCGCGGCGTCGTCGACGACGCGATCATGCGCTTCATGGACGTGCTGCTCGCGATCCCCAGCCTCCTGCTCTCGCTCGCGCTCATCACCGCGCTGGGTTTCGGCACCCTCAACGTCGCGATCGCGGTCGGCCTCGCGAGCATCGCCTCGTTCTCCCGCGTCATGCGCGCCGAGGTGCTGCAGATCGCCACCGCCGTCTACGTCGAGGCCGCGCACGTCTCGGGCGTGCGCTGGTACACGGTGCTGCGCCGCCATGTGCTGCCCAACGCGTCCGGACCGGTCGTGGCGCTGGCCGCCCTCGAGTTCGGCGTCATGGTGCTGGCGATCTCGTCGCTGTCGTTCCTCGGCTTCGGCGCCCCGCCGCCCACGCCCGAGTGGGGCTCGCTCGTCGCCGGAGGACGCGACTACCTCGCCGTCGCGTGGTGGCTCACGACCTTCCCGGGCCTCGTGATCGTCGCCGTCGTGCTGTCGGCCAACCGCATCTCGCGCGCTCTCGAGCGCAATGGAGGAATCCGATGACCGCGCTGCTGGAGGTCTCGAACCTGTCGGTGTCGTACACGCTGGGCGGCGAGTCGCGTCCTGCCGTGCGCGACGTGAGCTTCTCCGTCGACCGCGGCGAAGTCGTCGCGATCGTGGGCGAGTCCGGCTCGGGCAAGAGCACGACCGCCCACGCGGTGATCCATCTCCTCGCGTCGAACGCGTCGGTGGACGCCGGCTCGATCGTCTTCGACGGCACCGATCTCATTGGGCTCTCGCGGCGGGCCTGGCGCGAGGTGCGCGGTCGTGCCATCGGGCTCATCCCGCAGGACCCGACGACGAGCCTCAACCCGGTCAAGCGCGTGGGCCGCCAGGTGGGTGAGCCGCTCGTGATCCACGGGCTGGCGACGCGTCGCGGCGCCGACGCGCAGGCCGTCGAGCTGCTGCGCCTGGCCGGCATCGGCGAGCCCGAGGCGCGCGCCAAGCAGTTCCCGCACCAGTTCTC
>DATEOM010000390.1:0-5079 GCA_035274105.1 Microbacterium sp. | reverse complement strand
TCGTCGCCGACGCCGGAGATGAGCGCGGCGGCGCGGCCGTGCCGCGCGGCGGCGACGCTGACGTTCGCGGCGCTGCCGCCGAGGAACTTGCCGAACGTCTGCACCTCTTCGAGCCCGACGCCGGACTGGAGCGGGTAGATGTCGACGCCCAGTCGTCCGAAGGCCAGGACGTCGAGGGGAGATGTGTTCTCGGTCATACTCCGCTGTACAACTCTCTGCGCGTCTCACGGGGTGCGCATCGTCGGATCATTTGTCCTGACAATAGCACAAGCAACGCGTCGCGCAACACCCCAGTCCGCGTGTCGTCGGCTGACAAAGTTGAGTCGATGTATCATTGTCGGGACATTATGCTGTCGGGACTTGGAGTGGATGATGGCAGACGACGTGGTCAAGATCGACGATCTCCTCGCGAGCCTGGACCGCACCGGCCCCGTGCCGCTGTACTTCCAGGTGTCCACCGCGATCGAGCAGGCGATCCGGTCCGGCGAGATCCCCGCCGGCGCACGCCTCGAGAACGAGATCGCGATCGGCCAGCGAGCGGGGCTCTCCCGGCCGACCATCCGCCGCGCCATGGAGGAGCTCGTCGACAAGGGGCTCCTCGTGCGGCGCCGCGGGATCGGCACGCAGGTCGTGCAGGGCCAGGTGACCCGCCAGGTGGAGCTCACCAGCCTCTACGAGGACCTCAAGAGCTCGCAGCACGAGCCGGGAACCCTCGTCCTCGAGCACGACACCCGGCCGGCCGATCCGGCCACCGCCGAGGCGCTGCGGGTCCCGGTCGGCTCCGACATCGTCTACCTCCGCCGGCAGCGCTCCACCGATGGCGTGCCGGTCGCGGTGCTCACGAACTATCTCCCGATCGAGTTCGCCGACATCACCACCGAGCAGCTGCAGCTCAAGGGCCTCTACGAGATCATGCGCGCGCGGGGCGTCGCCATCCGCGTCGCCAACCAGAAGATCGGCGCGCGCCGCGCCCACGGCGACGAGCCGGGGCTGCTCGACATCGACAAGGGCGGCCCGGTCCTCACGATGGAGCGCGTCGCCTTCGATGCGTCCGGCCGCGCCGTCGAGTTCGGTCACCACTGCTACCGCCCCGACATGTACAGCTTCCAGACGACGCTCGTGGCGAAGTGAGCGAGACGGTAACGGATGCTGCGGCCCGCAGCATCCGTTCCGTCACCGCTCAGCGGGTCACGAGGTCGCCGCTCACGTCGTAGGCGTGAAGCCGACCGCACATGCCGAATCCGCGCTCGCCCTCCAGCGGCGGCGCCTGCGACACCGCGGCGGCGGAGAGGTGCCCGGCGTCGCCGGCGGCGAGTGCACGGGTGACCTCGAGGCTTTGCGCGGCCTGCGCAGCGGGACCGCGCTCGACGATGCCGGTCCAGCCCGCGGCGCGTCCCTGCACCAGCCGGGCGGCGGCGGCGTGGAACTCCTGCAGCGGACCGAAGTCGCCCGCTCGCGCGGCGTCGCGGAGAACGAGGAATCCCTCGACCGCGAGATCGCGCCGGCGGGCCGCCGCCTCGGCGCGGGACGCCGGCGAATCGATGGGGAGGGTCGCCGCTGCGGCATACCGCTCCGGGTCGGCGACCACGTCGGCGGGGAAGGTCATCACCGCGTCGCCCGCCTCGGGCAGGCCGGCGTTGCCCATGACGACGAGCACCTCGAGCCCGCCGTGGTTCACCGCACGGTGGATCGTTCCAGGGGTGAACCACACCACCGAGCCCTTGCTCAGCGGGGTCTCGCGCGGTCCGCCGGGATCGAGCGTGTGCAGCTCGCCGCGGCCGCCGGTGACGACGTAGCACTCGGTCGAGGCCAGATGCATGTGGGGGCTCCCGCCGCACAGGCCGTCGGGAGCGACGTCGTCGTACACGTCGAGCAGGGTCACCGAAGTGGCGCCGGGGAAGGTCGGCGGGGTCGTGGTCAAGATGGCTCCTCCTCCTCGCGACTCAGACTACGACCGGGGTCGGCGCAGGGTCACTGATTGAGGACGATGTCCATCTCGGTGAAGAACTGATCGACGGCTTCGTCGACGGTGATCGTGCCGAAGTTCAGCTCGATGCCGATCTGGCGGAACTTGTCCTCGATGGTGCCGTAGCCGGTCACCGGGACCGGCGGCGCGTCGCCCAGGCGGTCGGCGATCGACTCCTCGTAGACGGCGATCTGCTGGTTGATGCCGTCGAGGCTCGCCCCCGAGAGGGCGGTCGCGGATGCCGGGAATCCGCGGTTCGTGCCGAACACCTCGCCTGTCACGGGGTCGTTGACCAGGAAGTCGATGAGGATCGCGGCGGCTTCGGGATGATCCGTGCCCGCGGATGCCGAGAGCAGCATGCCGGCCTTCTGGTAGAGATCTTTCGCGCCCTCCTCGGTCACCGGCGGCGCCGTGATCTGCAGTTCGGTGTACGGCTCACCGAGGTTGGCGAGGTAGCTCACGCCGAAGCTGTCCCACGTCATCTCGCTCGTCTGCTGCGCCGTGTCGAAACCCGTCATCGGCATCGTCTCCTCGAGGCGCTGCTGCGGGATCGTGATGCCGTCGCGCAGCTCCTGGCCGGACTCCCAGTAGGCGCGGAGCTCGTCCTCGGTGAAGTTGACCTCGCCGTCGTCGGTGAAGAGGTCCTTGCCCTTGGCGCGCTGCTGGATCTCGAAGCTCTGGATGCGGCCGGTGTAGTCGGCACCGCCCCAGACCTCGACGCCTTCGGCCTCCGCCGCGTCGCTGACCTCCGCCATCCAGTCGTTGTAGTCCTGCCAGTCGCCCTCTTCGAACGGCTCGACACCGATCTCGTCGAGCAGCACGCTGTTCTGGTACATGCTCCACGCGTTCGTCGAGATCGTGATCCCGGTCGTGACGCCGTCGATCTGCCCGATCTGGAGCACGTTCTCGGGAAGCGGCTCGGTGTCGATCAGCGAGCCCAGGTACGGCGTGAGGTCGAGGAAGAGGCCGTTCTCGGCGTACTGGCGGAGATAGTTGATGTCGGTCTGCATCACGTCGGGGAGCCCACCGCCGGCTGCCTCGGTCTGCCGCTTCTCCCAGTACTCGGGGAAGCCGAGGAACGACGTGTTGACCGTGATGTTCGGGTACTCCTCGTGGAACGCCTCCAGCGCCTCGTTGTACAGCTCGGCGCGCACGTCGTTGCCCCAGAACGCGAAGTCCAGGGTCACCTTCTCGTCGGGGTCGTAGGTGGGCGCGGTGTCAGGGTCCGAGGCGGCACAGCCGGTGACCGCCAGGCCGAACGCGGCAGCGGCGGCCACGGCGCCCGTGGCCGTCTTCTTCCTGCGTGTGAACATCATCGTCCTTCCGGAATGCGGTCATGGTGTCGCTAGACTGAGCAAGCCTTCGCTTAGTGATCGATCACTTCGCTAGGACGAGAATAGTGAAGGTTCACAATCCAGTCAACCTGCTCTTCGCATAAGGAGGCGACGTGACCGACACCGCATCGCACCGCCGGCCGACCATCATGGAGGTCGCCCGCCTGGCCGAGGTCTCGCATCAGACCGTGTCGCGCTACTTCCGGGCGCCCGACGGCCTGAAGCCCGCTACCAAGGCGCGCGTGCAGGCCGCGGTCGAGCAGCTGAACTACCGCCCCAACCTCGTCGCGCGCTCGATGCGCACACGGCAGACCGGCCGGCTCGCGGTGGTCGTGCCGACCCTTGCCTACAGCCCGGCGCGCATGCTGGCCGGTGCGAGCGCCGCCGCCCACGGGGCCGGGTACGCCGTCGAGGTGCTGGCTCTCGAGGGCGGCGCGGCGGAACGCACCGAGCGCGTCGCCGAACTCGCCGACTCGGGACAGGTCGACGGCATCGTCTCCTTCGCGCCGGTGCTCGCCTCACTCGATCTGCAGGCATCGAGCGGCACGCTGATCGTCGCGTCGGCGGACTTCGACGACGAGATGCGCGGCATCGGCGAGCTCGCGGACGCCTCTGCCCTCATCGAGGTCATTCAGGGACTCGCCGATCTCGGCCATCGCCGCTTCCTGCACGTCACCGGCGATCTCCAATTCGCTTCGGCCCGCGCCCGGCGCGACATCTACCTCGAGACGCTCGAGCGACTCGGGCTGGAATCGTTCGGCGTCGTCGAGGGCGACTGGTCGGCCGAGGCCGGGATGGCGTCCGTGCAGGCGCTCCCCGACCGCGACGGACCCACCGCCGTCGTGGCGGCCAACGATCTCGTCGCCGGCGGCGTGATCCGCGCGGCGCTCGACCGCGGTCTGCGGGTGCCCGACGACCTCAGCGTCAGCGGCTGGGACGACCAGCCGCTCGGGCGGCTGCTCAGCCCGGCGCTCACGACGGTCGAGATCGACCTCGAACGCCTGGGTTCACGCGCGATGACCCGGCTCATCGCGGCGCTCCGCAATGAACCGGCGCCTGCCGAGCCGCAGCAGCTCCACCGCGTGATCTGGCGCGAGTCCACCGGCCCCGCGCCACGCTGAACCGCGCCCCGACCGGGGGCCGCAGCATCCGTTCCGATCACGCTGCGCTCACAGCCTTCGCAGACTCGATCCGATCGCGCAGCAACTCCTGGGATCAGTGCGAACTCCGTGCAGTTCTGCGAAGACTGTGAGCGGGACGGATGCTGCGACCGCTGCTTCTACTCGCCGGTGCGCGCGTCGAGCTCGGCGCGGGCCGCCTCGATCGCGACGTCGGTCGCGGAATAGCCGTGCTCGGGGCCGGGGAAGACACCGCCCCGTACCTCGCGCGCGTACGCCGCGACCCCCGCCACCATGTCGGGGCCGATGGCGCCGTAGCGCTTCACGAACGCGGCCGTCTTGCCCTCGGTGATGCCGAGGAGGTCGTGGATGACGAGCACCTGGCCGTCGGCGGGACCGGCGCCGATGCCGATCACGGGGATCTCGAGTGCCGGCAGCACGACCGCGGTGACGTCGGCCGGCACCGCCTCGATCACGAGCACGCTGGCGCCGGCGTCCTGCACCGCGAGCGCTTCGCGCACGATGCGCGCGGCCGACTCCGCCGTGCGTCCCTGGGCGCGGAGGCCCCCGAGCGCGACGGCGGTCTGGGGCGTAAGGCCCACGTGGGCGACGACGGGGATGCCCGCCTCGGCGATCGCTCGGATGCGGCTGAGCCGCGCCT